>RDYC01000135.1 GCA_004293295.1 Bacteroidota bacterium | reverse complement strand
GTGTTATCCCTACTTATGCTTGGGATTTTGGTGATGGAGGTAGCTCTACAAATCCGAACACTACCCATAGTTATGTTAGTGGTGGAGTTAAAAATACAAGGTTAATAGTGAATGTGGATGGCTGCAGGGATACCGCTGTAAAACAAGTCTCTATAAGCAATGCAAGAACAGTAACCTTTACTAAGGTTTACAACACAGATTCTACCTCTTATGTATTTACAGCGAGTGATCCAAACTTTGCAAGATTTGAATGGAATTTTGGTGACGGCTCAAATAGAACATCTACGATTCCTTCCGTAACCAATGTGTTTCCATTAGCTGGAAAATATACCGTAACGTTATTTGCTATTGATTCAAATGGTTGCAGTGCTACATTTAGCGAAGAGGTGACTGTACATAAAACGGTTGGTGTTAAAAACAGCACGCTTGAGTCGAGAGTTAGCTTTAACGTATACCCTAATCCATTCACTGGCAGTACTAACATTGCTTTTGAGCTAAGCAGTAATGAGGTTGTAGCTGTACAAGTTTATGATTTATTGGGTCGCAAAGTATATGAAGAACCAGCTAGAACGTTATCATCAGGAAAACACATTATTAATATTAACGAGAGTAAATTTAATGCAAGTTCTTCTGCTTATATGATAAGGTTAAACCTTGGAGGTGAGGTGATTAGTCGCCAAATCATCAAAGAATAACTAGTGAAATAAATGTTTAAAAGGGCTTCGGATACCGAAGCCCTTTTTTTATGGGTGCATTCGTATAAATTTGTTGCATGAATAATTTAGTCAAATCACCAAGTGAATCTATTACAGTAATGAATGAGTTGGTGTTACCGAATGATACCAATACTTTAAATAATTTAATGGGCGGGAGGTTGTTGCATTGGATGGATATTGTTGCAGCAATAACCGGACAAAAACATAGTGGAAAAATCGTTGTTACTGCTTCGGTTGATAGCGTAAGCTTTGGCAAATGTATAAAATTGGGTGATGTGGTTACCTTGGAAGCAAAGGTTACACGGGCATTTAATACCTCAATGGAAATTCATATTGTGGTTTGGGCTGAGAATATTCCTTCTGGCGAAAAGTTTAAGAGTAATGAGGCTTACTATACATTCGTTTCATTAGACCGTAATGGTACTCCGGTTAAAGCTCCTGAGCTAAAGCCTGAAACTGAAGACGAACAAAAAAAGTTTGAAGGTGCACTTAGAAGAAGACAGCTTAGGTTGATTTTAGCCGGAAAAATGAAGCCTGACGAAGCCACCGAGCTTAAGGCGCTTTTTTTGCCTGATTAATTGTGGTGGACACATTTAATAAACCACTACGCAAATCATATTCACCTCAGAAGTATCTTAAGTATTAAAGTAAAGTATTTTAGTCCAATAAGACTTGATTCGAAAAGGGGGTATCGTTACTGAAATGACCCTGAGTACTCTATAAAAAAGGCCGAATTTGTTTTCGGCCTTTTTTATAGAGTATAATTACGATAGTGAGTGGATTCTCTTACTCAACCACTATGCGTTTAATTACTTTGTTTTCATTGTGGTTTAATTCAATAAAGTAAACTCCTTTAGTTAATTGGCTTAAATCAATTTGGTAGCGTTGTTTACCAGAAAGAATGTTTAAGTTATTATGTTCCACAACCTGTCCCAAAAGGTTTATAATTTTAACATCAGCAGGATGTGCTTTTAAGGCGTCTATTTCTAAGGTAATGCTGGTTTTTGTTGGAATTGGGTAAACAGCAAGTTGCTGAATAAGTTCATATTGAGGCAAACCAACGGGTGGTTGTGTATTTACCTGTTTGCTTGCCGCCAAACTTAAGCAACCGGCAGCAGACTTAGAACTTACAGAGATGGTACCAACACCTAATACATTAAAACGAGCATTTACATTTGCCGTATTGTTACCACTTAAAATGGTTCCATTAACTGCCGTCCATACATAAGTTAAGTTAGGTTCGGCAGTAACAGTATAAGGGGTTGATTCACCCCTAATGGGTTGGTCAGCACCGGTAATATTGCCCACAGTTGGGCGAGGTAATAATCCTAGTGATTTAGCCAATGAGGGGTTTGATGGACATCCGTTGGGTTTGGTGATAACGGTATAACTTCCAGAGTCAGTAACAGTAAGTGTTACTCCGCTAGCAGCAGGAATTATTGTTCCATTTTTATACCATTCATTTCCGGTAGGGGCGTCAGAGCTAAGCGTTACTGTTGAACCCGGACAAAATGCCGAGCCCGTGATACTGGCGTTAATGATTGGAGGTAATGGTTTAACACCAGCTTTAACGTTTATTGAGGAGAAGGCTTCACAACTACCATTGCTTCTGGCAACTTTATAAATACCATCTTGTTTCGCATACAATTGACTGACATTTTGGGCTACAACGATATTATTGGCGTACCAAATATTGTTACCGCTGCTGTCTGTGCTTAGTAACACACTATCTCCCAAACAAAACTCCGTACTTCCGGTGGCCTTAATATTGGGGGCTTTAGGTGGCACAACAATGTTAATGTAATTGGCAATCTCAATACTATCAGCCCCACTTACATTTGACACTTTAAGTTTTACCTGATAACTTCCAGTTTGGGCATAAGTAACAATGGGGTTTTTTGAGGTAGAAGTTGCAGGTGTTGCACCAACAAACGTCCAACTCCAATTACTGGGGATATGCTCAGATTTATCGTTAAATTGAACACCCTCTCCAGTACAGGCATTGGTTTTAACTGCCTCAAATGCTGCAATTGGTTTAATTGGAGTTCCGTCTACTGAAATATTATCAATATACAGGTTATTGCTAAAGTTGGTATAACCTTCAAATTTCAGTTGAACACTAGGTTGTCCGGCAAATTGGTTTAGCGAAACGGTTTTGCATCCGGCAGTACCTACTGCACCACTGCACCATTCTGATGCGTTTGTTGGTGTAAATGCTTGATCACTAGCATACGTAGATATGCCGTTTTTTCCAAAAGTAGCAAAAGTTCCTGTACCGTTCTCGCCAAAACTTGCCACCCTAATCCAGCTATTCCCGCAGTTGGTACTTGCATAAATCACTAAGCTATCACTTGGGTCGTTTGTGCCAAATTTGGTATAAGCATGTTTAAACGTTAGGTTGATATTGGTATGCGACTTGAAGTTTAGGGTTGGCGAGACCAGGCCATCCCGTTGACCTACTGAACTGTAATCAAAAAACTGCATACTCATAGCTAAACTGCCGGGCGTAGTGCCTGAAGTAGTTTTTAATTGCCAAGTGTTTGCAGCATCGGGATTTACAATTTGCCATGAACTTGCGGTTGGTGAATTCGATTCAAATGTTTCATTAAATGGTAGATTTAATCCACCCACATTGATGTAATCAGCTTTATAGGTTGAGTCGGTACCTAAACCACCGGTAACTTTAAGTGCTACGGGGTAATAAGTTGATGTAGATGGGGTACCTCCGGGGAAATACCAAGTACGTTGTGTAATAGCTCCTGTTGAGGCATCAGTGAAATTAACGGTTTGACCTGAACATAAAACGGTGCGATTGGTATTGAATAGAGCCAATGGTTTTTCAACCCCATTGCTTATTAATAAACTAAATTTTTGGTTACTGCCGCTTAACAGTCCTTTATGCGATATAGTAAGGGTGTAATTTCCGGCTTGTGGAGCTGCCAAGTGAATCATTTCTACGTTGTCTCTAATATTATCTCCGGTTGTTGCTGCTGCATTAGGATTTGCCGGGTCCAGGATGTAAGGATTAAACAGAGTGTTGTCACTATTTCTAACTAAGCGTATATCAAGGTCGTTTACCAACATTCTTGTGCTGTTGTCCAAAAAGTTAGCAGAAACCGGATCACCTGAAACGTCAGTCCAGCAAATGGTAATGCGTAATGGTTTACCGGCATCTGCGCTAAATTGCAAACTTTGAGATTGCCCATTGTTTAAAGTACGTTCTTGCAAACGGTTATAATTGGAGTCGTTAATAAACCTAACGGCTGAGGCCGTGTTCATCAGTCCCCAACCAAAGCGATAGTCCGGACCAATGTTTCCGGCCTCATCGGCAGTATG
>RDYC01000134.1 GCA_004293295.1 Bacteroidota bacterium | reverse complement strand
ATTGTTACCCGGCAAGCCGGTAAGGTAAAACAGGCAACGGGTATAATTGCACAAGGTAAGGAACACCATGCTAACATTATTGTTTCCAATGCTGATGTATATACCACCCATCATCATTTGTTGCCAGAAGAAACCAAACCTGAACGTATCCTAAATCAAGAAAAATCATCATCTGCTTTAATTTTCTATTGGGGTATCAATACGGTTTTCCCGCAACTTGATTTGCACAATATTTTGTTTAGCAGAGATTATTACACGGAATTTGAACACATTACCAACGAAAAGTTTATTTACTACGACCCCACCATTTACATCAACATTACCAGTAAATATAAGCCGGATGATGCTCCTCCCGGTAGCGAAAATTGGTTCGTGATGATTAATGTACCCAATAATTCAGGCCAAAACTGGGATCAACTTATTATAGAAGCACGAAAAAATATCATCAAAAAAATAAACCGTGTGTTACAAACAGATTTAAGCAAGCATATTGTTTGTGAAGAGATACTTGACCCGCGAAGTATTGAAAGTAAAACAGCATCTCATTTGGGGGCATTGTATGGAAACGCCAGCAATAATAACTATGCTGCATTCATGCGGCATGCAAACTTTAGTAAACATATTAAAGGACTTTATTTTTGTGGCGGAAGCGTTCACCCTGGAGGAGGTATACCGCTTTGCTTAAATAGTGCTAAAATTGTAAGCCGGTTGGTACAAGAAAATTATGGGTAAACTAAAACAACACCACATAGGTATAGCCATACTAATTGTTATTCATTTAGTTGGGTTAACAGGCACCTTATTTTATAGTGAAGAGGTAATGAAGTTGACACCAATAAACTTATTGGTTTCACTTGGTATCGTGTTGTGGTTTCATCAGCCGGTGAACAAACCGTTTGTGGTTTATTTACTGATTGTTTACTTGTGTGGCTTTACACTGGAGTATGCTGGTATTAGTACAGGCAAAATTTTTGGCAGTTATTTTTATGGAGAAGCACTTGGTATTAAGGTATTGGATACTCCGTTAATTATTGGAATAAACTGGGTGATGCTTAGTTATTGCAGCGTTAACTTGGCTTCGCTACCATTGGCAAAACTGAACCAAGCAACAAAACCATGGATGCTTCCCTTACTTTCAGCGGCATTTATGGTTTGCATGGATGTGCTGATTGAGCAAGTATGCCAGCGTTTTGATTTTTGGTACTGGAAAAACAATACCATTCCTTTGCAAAACTACACTGCTTGGTTTTTCTTTTCGTTTGCCTTCAACTTTTTAATGGTAAGGTTGGGAGTAAATCATCAAAACAAAGTAGCTGTTGCTTTATTTATATTGCAGTTTCTATTTTTCTTGGGGTTAAATTTGTTGTTGGAATAAACATTTCAATTATTTACTTGTTAAAAAAATATGCTGATTAATACACTCATTGTAATAGGCACTTTCTTTTTTATGGAGTTTATGGCTTGGTTCATGCACAAGTTCGTAATGCATGGTTTGTTGTGGTATTTGCACAAGGACCACCATCAAGTGGAGCCGGGCTTTTTCGAAAAGAATGATGCCTTTTTCTTGATTTTTGCTGTGCCAAGCGCATATTGCTACATGAGTGGTTTAATGGCAGGAGGCGATTTTAGGTTATACATTGGAATAGGCATTTCTTTGTATGGGTTGTGTTATTTTTTAGTACACGATATTATTATTCACCAACGGTTTAAAATCTGGACCCACTGGAACAGCCGCTACGTTAGGGCCATACGCAGGGCACACAAAATGCACCACAAACACCTGGGCAAAGAGCATGGCGAAAATTTTGGTATGTTAATCGTGCCTTTTAAGTATTGGAAAGACCCTAATACCAGCAAGTAAATACCATGACTTTATACGCTTGGGTAATGTTCTGTTCTCTTATTGGTCCGTTGGCCTTAAGTTTCGATAAAAAGGTAGCCTTCTATAAATATTGGTTACCGCTATTTGCCGGTATTGTATTGAATGGAGCATTGTTTATTGCATGGGATGGATGGTTTGCTCGCACAGGTGTTTGGGGCTTTAATCCACAATATGTGTGGAATTTACGCATCAACGATTTGCCTGTGGAAGAATGGAGTTTTTTTGTGGTGGTACCTTATGCCAGTGTATTTATTTATAAATGTTTACAGGCATACATTCCTAAAGAACCTTTTGCAAATAGTAAACATCACATTACACTTTTTTTCACCTTACTCACTTTTGTATTGGCATTACTCAATAGCGATAAAACCTATACATTTTACAATTGCTTAATTGCATCAGTGCTTTTGTTGGTTCATTACCTGTTTATTAAAAGTACATGGATGGGGTATTTTTGGTTAGCTTATCTGGTGCATTTAGTACCCTTTTTGGTGGTGAATGGCATATTAACAGGCGCAGTTACACCTGAGCCGGTTGTTTGGTACAATGAGGGTGAAATACTTGGCCCACGTATTTATACTATTCCTGTTGAGGATACCATATATGCACTAACCTGCTTGTTGCTCCCCATTACGGTAATGGAATGGTTGGGTAAAAAATTATTGCGCCAAAGCACTTAATTCATTTAATTTCTCTTGGAGCTCCAATTGTAATTCCTCATCAAAAGGCTGTTGTGCCAATAAGGTGTGTATACCGACTTGTGATGCTCCTTCTAAATTTGCAGGGGTATCATCGATAAAAATACACGCTTCGGCAACGTAGCCCGCATCCTTCAACAAGTATTCAAAAGCGGCTTTATCCGGTTTTCTATAACCCATCTCAAAGCTATAATAAATATGATTAAACAAACCAAACCAGTTGGCATTGGCATGAGCCACTTGTAGGTAATTATTAAAATGATGAATATGTATGGGATTGGTATTGCTAAATAAACAAATATTGTAGGTTTGTTTCAATTGGGCAAGTGCTTCTAAACGTTGTTTAGGGAGGTCTAATAGCATCGCATTCCAAGCCTTTTCAATATCACACTCATCAACCTTATTATCAAGCAACTGTGCGATGGTTTGCAAAAACTGGGTTCCGCTTATCTTTCCGGTTTCCACATCCCAAAAAAGACTTTGGTGTTTTGCAAATAGTTCTTCATTTGCACCCAATTTTTTAAAGGCATCCCAGGTAAGGTTTTGATTCAAGTTGAGTATCACGCCACCCAAATCAAATATTAAAGTTGTAATTTTATGCTTAGAATAGTTGTATAACATGGTGCAAAAATATATGTTTGCAGTCCGATTAAGAAAAAAACGCCTGTTAATTGAGCAAAATCAATTGTTTAGGGGCGCTAAAAAAAGATATTGGAGTAATCCAAGGGCCTATAGCTCATTCGGTTAGAGCAACTGACTCATAATCAGTAGGTGCCTGGTTCGATCCCAGGTGGGCCCACAAAAACCTAGCGCAAGCTGGGTTTTTTTATGGGATAAAAGATGGGTAGGTGCCTGGTTCCCCCGATAACATATCGGGGCAGGTGGG
>RDYC01000133.1 GCA_004293295.1 Bacteroidota bacterium | reverse complement strand
GATGTGCCAACATTGCGGACACGCTCCTTCCAAAACAGGACAAACAGTTTCGCAAGGAGCGTGTCCGCAATGTTGGCACATCATAGGTTGGAAAACCACGCGCACATCTTCAAAATTGGTATCTGGAGTAATTAACCCTTCCTCTTTACCTTTTAGCATATTACCTGCTAAACCTGGCTCACGGGTAGTGGTTTTTCCATTTTTATCTTTAAAGCTGTAGTACCTATCAATACGCATCCAGTGCATTTCGCGACTTTTTAACACTTCAGCACGACCTACAACAGGAACATTGTTTTCAGCATTGCAACTAACCACACAACTTCCGCAACCGGTGCAAGAGTTTAAGTCAACTGCCATTGCCCAACGGTGTCCTTTCGATTCATGCTCTTCCCACAAGGTAATGATATGAGCATGTTTATGGTTACCTGCTTTAGGGTCTTTAACAAATTCTTGTAATGATGCTTCACGAATAATGTCGCGGCCTTCAATGGTATGATGGGTTTGTGTTTGCGGCAATTCGTAGTCGTCACCTGTTTTTTCTACAGTAACATCAGTTGTGGTATAGCTGTAAGTTTTTCCGTTAAAAGTTACCAATGGGTAAGCATTTTTACCCACATATTTCGCTACACGCCCACCTGCAGTACGGCCATAACCTAAAGCAATTGAAATGGTATCGCGTGCTTGTCCGGGTTGAACCAAAACAGGAATGTTTTCAACGGTGGCTCCTTTGGTTTTAACGGTAATAACATCACCATCTTTTAGGTTTAATTTATCAGCGGTGGCTTTACCAATAGATGCATAATTATCCCAGCATACCTTACTAATAGGGTCTGGCAATTCTTGCAACCAAGGGTTATTGGCACCACGGCCATCTCCAACACCAACTTTGGTGTAAAGGTTTATTTCAACTTTATCTTTATTGCCGGTGTATGCTTGGTAAGCGGCATTCACGGCATCTTGCGGTAATACGCTTGTGGTGTAAGCAACAGGAGTTTTCATGGTTGAAATCACCCCATCATGCAATGCTTTATTCCAGCCGGCTTCTCCACCAAGTGCGGATGTCCAGTTATTTTTTACGTAGTTGTAGTAATCGGTGTTATTACCTGCCCAACGCAAGAAGCTTTCTGATGCTTGGCGAGTATTGAATACAGGAGAAATAGTTGGTTGCATTAAGCCTGTATGTCCTACGCGTGCTTCTACATCACCCCATGATTCTAAGAAGTGATTGTCAGGAGCGTGGAATTTACACAAGGCAGTAGTTTCATCAACCACGCTGTTGGTGCTAATGGTTAATGCAGCCTTTTTAATTCCGCCTTCAAGTTTTGATGCGTTGTAGTAGTTGTAAACAGGGTTGCTGTTAAAGAAGATTACGGCATCAACTCCTCCGCTGGTTAATTCGTTAACAAAGCTTTCAAATGCGGCATCGTCACCACCTTTTTGGTTGCTGTAATTATCTAAATCAACAGTAGTGCCGATGTTTCCTAATAAGCTGTTAATAGCATTTACGATAAGTTGGTGAGCCACATTATTGCTTCCGCAAACTACCAATGAATTGCCTTTGTTGGCCCAAAGCTCTTTGGCTGCAATTTCAATCATATTTACTGCAAACTCTACATCACCGGGTGATGTGAGTTTGGCAGCACCTGCAAGGCTGGCAACTTTGTTATATAAGCTGATTAATGCAACACCCTCTGCACTAGGTTTGATTGGAATACGCACATCGGCATTTGATCCGGTAACTGAAAGGTGAGATTCAAACTGGAAATGACGGCTCATGGTTTTAGCGCCATTATTGGTTGAACCTACTTTACGGTTTTTAACCCATTGTTTGGTGAACTCCACCGGAGATAACCAAGTGCCTAAAAAGTCGGCAGCGAAACTGACAATTACATTGGCCTTATCAAATTGGTAGCCTGGGATAACTTTTTTGCCGAAAGATTGGGCATTGGCTTCCAATATGGCACTATATGATACCGGCTCATAAACCACATGTTTGGTTTGAGGGTATTTGGTGATAAACTCACCGATTGCTTTTTTAGTTGAAGGGCTATTTAATGCACCTGATACGATACGGATATTTTTAGCTGCGGCTAATCCGGCAGTTATTTTTCCATCAATGGTGTTCCAATCAACATCGTTGCCTTCGGCTTTAGGGCCTTGCAAACGTTCATTGTCATACAATTCAAGGATGCTGCCATGATCGTTAGCATTAACACCACCTTTAAATAGTGGAGATTCAGGATTTCCCTCTATTTTAATCGGACGTCCTTCGCGGGTTTTCACCAATACACTAACGCCAGTAGTTGGGTTGGTTGATGCGTACCAGTTTGGAACTCCCGGTGTGATGTTTTCCGGTTTAACAATGTATGGAATGGCATTTTTTACAGGAGCTTTATTACAAGCTGCAAGGGCTACTGCCGATATACCAAATCCGAAGTATTTTAAAAAGTCGCGCCTGTTAGAGGTTAACTCTCCGTCTTGTTCGGTTAATACTTCTTCTAACGGAATACCTTCAGCAAATTCATTACGTTTATTGCGCAGGAATTTAGGGTCGTTATTTAATTCCTCTAAACCTTTCCAGTATGTATTTTTATTTTCCATTGATGAATTTTTTCTTCGTTAACTAATAGAGATGTTACAGTTGTTGGTAATTCTCAATTTTTAATAATGGCATTTACCACACTCTAAACCGCCAACATTGCTAACTGTAGCATAAGATTTACCTTGTGCTTTCAAATCAGCATGCAGTTTCTCGTAGTAATCATTGTTTTCAACATCTACTTTGGCTTCGCGGTGGCAATTGATACACCAGCCCATTTGTAATGAGCTTTGTTGGTAAACTACTTTCATGGTTTCAATCGGACCGTGGCAGCTTTGGCATTCTACTTTTCCGGCTTTTACGTGTTGAGCGTGGTTAAAGTAGGCCAAATCAGGTAGGTTGTGTATGCGAACCCATTTGATTGGTTTTTGTGGTTTGCTAGGGTCGTAAGCTTTTTTCTCGACATCCCATCCCACTGCGTCATAAATTTTAGCAATTTCAGGCGAAACAGCACCATCGTATTTGGCACTTGCAGTTACATGCATGTGGCAATTCATACAAGTGCTAGCCGATGGAATAGTGGCTTGCTTACTTTTGTCAGCACCGCTGTGGCAGTATAAACAATTGATTTTGTATTTACCTGCATGCAACTCATGGCTGTAATTAATGGGTTGGGTTGGGGCATAACCTTTTTGCACACCAACTTTTTTGTTGCCATAATCAAAACCATAAATGCCCAGTACTACGGTAAATGCTAATACCACAACAATGGTTCCCACTACCGGGTGTTTGGTAAATAATTTATATTTCCAAGTGGTTCTTACATCAACAATTGGTTCTGCTTCTTGAGCAGCCACCTCAGGGAATTTTTGGTAGTAAATGCCTTGAACCGTATTTTTAATGCGGTATAGTACAAATACAATAATGGCAAGAATCAACGCCATAA
>RDYC01000132.1 GCA_004293295.1 Bacteroidota bacterium | reverse complement strand
GTATGAAACCGAAAGCTTAGATGATAAAAATTCCGTAACAATTCCTCAACAAATAAAAGAAGGGTTGTACGTGCTGGTTATTCAAACACCGGAAGGATTGGCGCAAACCAAATTTCAGGTGGTTCGATAATTATTTAGGCATTTCAATGGGTAATCCACTGTCTTTCCAGCCCGATATACCACCGTCAAGGTCAAAAACCCTTTTAAAACCAAGAGCCATCATCTTTTCTGAGCACTCTTCGCTACGGCCGCCCTTCGCGCAATAAACATAATACGTTTTCGACTTATCAAGCAAAGCCAATTTAGCATCAAAATCATCACTAAAAATATCCATCAAGGTTGCTCCGGCTATAAAACCTTTCTTATACTCACCGGGAGTGCGTACATCCAACAATACCCCATTTTCTTTTTGCATTTGTGCTTTAAACTCATTAGCCCGCAATAAACGGTATACTTTGCCACTATCTCCAGGCATCTCAACCACAGAAGCCTGTTCTGATGAAAGAGGTTGAGCCTGTTTATTACCACAAGCAATCACCATGAATAGCCCCGATATTAAAACCAAAAATAATTTCATAAATGATAAATTTAAGGCACAATAATAAACTTTTTACCAGCTATTAACTACTTTGCAACTCGAATGAAAATAACTTTTTTAGGAACAGGAACATCTCAAGGCGTACCAATTATTGGTTGCACCTGCGAGGTATGTTCTTCAACCAATAAAAAAGACAACCGATTAAGAACCTCAGTACTGGTGCAAGCAAATGGTAAAAACATCGTAATAGATAGTGGCCCTGATTTTAGAGAACAAATGCTGCGCACCAAAATTAATCGGCTTGATGGATTGCTGATTACCCATGCCCACAAAGACCACATTGCTGGTTTAGACGATATACGCGCATTTAACTTCATACAAAAAGAAGCCATTGATGTATACTGCACAGAGCAAGTAGAGGCACAATTAAGACGAGAGTTTGCTTATATCTTTGCCGAAAAAAAATACCCCGGCATACCCGAATTAAACATCCACAACATTTATCCAGATAAAAATTTTGAAGTAGCAGGCATCAACATAACCCCAATAGAAGTACTACATTTAAAATTGCCGGTACTAGGCTTTAAAATAGGAGACTTTGTTTACATTACAGATGCAAATTATATTGCAACCAACCAAATAGATAAAATAAAAGGGTGCAAAATATTAGTGCTAAACGCCCTCCGTAACGAAAAACACATCAGCCATTTTACATTGAGCGAAGCAGTAGAGGTAGTAAAAGAAGTGAACCCGGAACAAGCTTATTTCACACACATCAGCCACCAACTAGGGCTTCACGAGGTTGTATCTCAAACCCTGCCCGCAAATACACAACTTGCTTTTGATGGCCTCACCTTACAAACAGAATGGCCATAAAAAACTCCTTACACCAGCACTACCATTTCATTACACAACTCGCCTACGAATTACAGCACAAATTAAACGAGGCCACTTGTTTGGGAGCATTTACCCTAAGCAAGCAAGAGTTAATCATTTGCTTTAGCAAAAATAACCACCCATTTAACATCAAAGTAATTGCAAAATTTCAAAGTGGTTTCTTATTGTTTGACGAAACACCATTTAACAAAGGCAGCAACGCACAAGCCTGTTTTGAGGGTGCCACCAATAAAATAGTAACAGCAGTTCAATCACATCATTACAACAGATCTTTCTCCATAGTTTTTAATAACAATACCCAAATCATCATCAAATGTTACGAGGCATTAATCAATGCCGTATTGGTTGAACAAAATAAAGTAACAGATGTATTCCGAGAATCAATAACAAACGATTGGGAATACAACCCCAATGAATTTAATGTAACCAACCAAACATTAATTGACAAAATAAACCAAGTAAGTTGGAGCAATAACCAATTTTTGGTGGTGCGTCAGCAAAGTGAATTGCTATTACGGCCGCAAGCAACAAACAATGATGAAGTAATATACCAAACTAACAGCCCAATTGAGGCAAGCAGTTTCTTTGCCAAAAATACACTCACCATGCTGGGTTTTAACCAAACTAAAAATTCAGCAATAGCCTCACTACAAGGCGAAATAAAAAAGATCAATCAACTAATAAACACCACACAACAAAGCCTAGAAAGCCTTAAAAATAATTCCCCATTCGAAGAAATCGGACACCTCATTATGGCCAACCTGTATCAACTACAAAAGGGGCAAGAACAAGCTGAACTATTCGATTTTTATAACAACCAAACCATCACTGTAAAATTAAAATCAACCTTATCACCGGCCGAAAATGCCGCATATTTTTACCGAAAAGCAAAAAATAAGAAAATAGAAATAGAACAATTAGAGCTAAAAATACACAGTACCAAACAAAAGCTGGCAATGCTTGAGCAAAAATTAACGCAACTACAACAAGCAAAAGAACCCAAACAATTAAAAACATACACCAAACAAAACAAACAAGAACCCCCTTTTCCATTTAAAAAATTTCATGTCGAAGAGTTTGAAATATGGGTGGGTAAAAATGCGCTAAACAACGATTTATTAACCCAAAAATATGCCCATAAGAACGATTTATGGCTACATGCAAAAGATGTAAGCGGTTCACATGTAATAATTAAACACAAAGCAGGAAAAATAATATCAAACACCTTAATAACCACAGCAGCAGCCATTGCAGCCTATTACAGCAAACACAAAGGCAATGCGTTAGCTCCGGTAAGCTACACCCCAAAAAAGTTTGTTCGCAAACCTAAAGGTTTCGAACCCGGCCAAGTGGTTATTGATAGGGAAGAGGTAATCATGGTAGAACCAGGGTTACCAAAAACATAATCACACAAAATAAAATCAACCATAAACACCATCAAGTATATTTGCATAATAAATCTAAAACAAAAAAAAACAATGACAACATTTAATCCTTGGCACCATGTAAGTTATGGCGAAAATATCCCCGAAATTGTGACAGCAGTAATCGAAATACCACAAGGAAGCAAGGGTAAATTTGAATTAGATAAAGAAAGCGGTATGTTAAAATTAGATAGAGTATTATTCTCTTCAGTACATTATCCGGCCCATTATGGGTTCATTCCGCAAACCTATTGCGATGATCATGATCCTTTAGATATACTAGTACTAACAGGTATTGATTTGCCACACATGTGTTTAATTGATGCCAAAGTAATTGGCGTAATGCACATGGTTGATCAAGGAGAAGCTGATGACAAAATTATTGCCGTTGCCAACAACGATATGAGTTGGAACCACATCAATGACATTAGTGAGCTTCCTCCTCATAAACTCCTAGAAATGCGTAGGTTCTTCGAAGACTATAAAAAATTAGAAAACAAAGAAGTAGTGGTAAACGAATTTATGGGTAGAGAAGTAGCAATTAAAGTAGTGGCAGATAGCATAGTACTCTATAAAAAATGTTTTCGAGGTGGCATAAAAGAATAAAATCCCCGTCAACAATCTCCATAACATGATAAATTAAATGAAAGTTCACAA
>RDYC01000131.1 GCA_004293295.1 Bacteroidota bacterium | reverse complement strand
CCTCTTCCTGTCCAGGCTCCAACAGAGTTTACACCACCAATTCTTCAAAAAGGCGCAGTGCTGTTTTTTCCAAGTTATCGCAAAGGCCTGGGTGTGGCCTGGAAAGTTGTATGGCAGAACTCCTAACTGCGGTTAACCACCTAAATCGGGAAGGCACATCCAATGCAGCAATTGGCCCGCCATTGCTATGGCCATGGGCAATATTAGCCAGCGACTCTAAATTAAGTGTTAGTTGGGTAAGGTCTAATTGGGCTGAAAAGGCAAGTAGTTTTGTTTCATTAATGGCATAATGCACCCTAATATAGTTGGCCTTTTTGCAGAACAAGATGATGCCTACATTCACAAATTCTTCCCGCTCCAAAACGGGCAACACGCGAATAACCGCATACTCATATAAGTGTTTCTCTAGCATGTTGGGCTTCGTTAATATAAATTTGAGTATGGGATAACCTGCTGGTTAGGAAATTTAAATATACCTCACGCAGTTCTTCAGGGGTTTTGTCAGTGTCTGTCCAAACAAGCCATTCTGAGGGAATTAATGCAATAATTTCAGTAAGTTTTTCTTGGGTAAGCACTTGTTTTATGGCTTCATCAGCCTGTTGCAACAAGGATGCCTGAGGCAACAATACATGGCTTTTTATGATGCCAAAAGGTGTTTTAGCCGCTTGTTCCCAATCAGTTCCTGAATGGTGAAAATAAAAACTTGCCCCGTGGTCAATCAGCCACAATTCCTTGTTCCAAATAAGCATGTTGGTGTTTTTAAAGGTGCGGTCAACATTGGTAATAAACGCATCTAACCACACAATTTTTGATGCCGGCAGAGGTTCAACCACTTTAACTGCGGGGTCAAAATTAATAGCACCAGATAAAAAGTGCAATGCCAGATTTAATCCGGTACTGGCTTTTAACAAGTCTTGAATTTCTTCGTCTGCTTCTGTTTGCCCAAAAGCTTCGTGTAAGTTGGCAAACACCAATTCAGGCATACGCAAACCTATGGCTCTTGCAATTTCACCGCCAATGAGTTCAGCAATCAACACTTTTGTACCATGGCCTGAACCATTAAATTTTAAAACGTATTTAAAATCGTCATCAGCTTCAGCCAAAGCGGGCAACGAGCCTCCTTCCCTCAACGGGGCAATGTATCGTGTTATGGTAACCGTTCGTAGTGCTGACTTAGTCATGTTAGATTAATCTGGCTGATATTGCCTTTCCAAAAGTACTATTTAATTCAAAAAGAAAAAGGGCAGGGAAAGCCCAGGTTTGGTTGAAAGAAAGGTAGATGTTTCTTTTGATGGTTTAAAAGCAAGTTTAGGAGTAGTTGCGGACAAGGCGTCCACGACAATGGATAGATAGTACAATGCCATTATTCTGCATCATTACCTGTGCGTTTTACAATCATCATATACCAACCGTTCAATAATTACAGTGCCATAAAGATGAGCTATTTTGTTTTAAGCCCTATTCCATAAACTAGGTGTCCATAATGAATGCAAAATATATGGTTATCCAATACAGACTATTGTTTAACCTAAGTTAAACAGTTTATGATTTGAATAATTGAATGCAGTAACTTGAATGGCCATTTGTTTTATGTTAGTGCTCTTGTGCGATTGGTGTTTTAGCTTGTTTTTAAAAGGGTCTGGCCAATTGTAATGGGTAATTGTTATTCTAATTGGCTTTTGTCTGTTGGTAGTTTTTTAAAAGATGGCAAAAAAGCCTCATTGCAAAAAAATTTGTTTATTATTTTAGTTATAGTAAATTACACCATAATTAAGGTAAAATTAACATGAACAAATTCAAATAATCAACAGTTCAAAAGCCAACCACACCGAGAATACAAAATCAACGCTTATGCCTAAACAAAACCGATACAAAATGAAAAAACTACTACTTCAATACCTTTTATTTCTCACGCCCGCCTTAGTATTTGCCCAAAATGATAATGTGCAAGTGATTAAATCTGATAATGGATTCAAACTCTCGGTAAACGGGAAAGAGACATTTATGTATGGAATGAATTGGGATTATTTTCCGATTGGTACCAATTACACCTATAGTTTATGGAAACAATCAGATGAGGTAATTATAGCAGCACTGGATAATGAAATGTCGTTGCTGAAAAATATGGGTGTTAACGTAATTAGGCAGTATACTGGTGTGCCTGCCAAATGGGTAAAATACATTTATGAAAATTACGGTATTTACACCATGCTTAATCACTCCTTTGGTCGTTATGGTTTAACCATTAAAGGCAGATGGGAGGCCAATACAGATTACGCAAATCCTGATGTGAGGGAAGTTTTATTGAATGAAACGAAAGAGATGGTATCCGAATACAAAGGAACACCGGGAGTGTTACTTTTTTTACTTGGTAACGAAAATAACTACGGCCTTTTTTGGAGGGGGGCAGAAACGGAAGATATCCCATTTGCTGATAGAAACTCAACAAAAAGTGCGTATCATTTGTACAAACTATTTAACGATGCGGCAAAAGAATTAAAGGCAATAGATAAAAATCATCCTATTGCTATATGTAATGGCGATTTACTATTTGCTGAAATTATTGCTAAAGAGTGTAAGGATGTTGACATTCTAGGAATCAATTGTTACCGCGGAAGTTCTTTTACCGACTTATACAATAAAGTTAAAACCGATTTAAACATGCCTATTGTGCTTACCGAATTTGGAGCAGATGCATATAATACATTGGCCAATAAAGAAGACCAAGAATATCAGGCCAAAGTGTTGCTTAGCAATTGGAAGGAAATTTATGAAAATGCAGCAGGGCTCGGAAAAAACAACAATAGTTTGGGTGCCTTTACTTTTCAGTTTAGTGACGGATGGTGGAAAACAGGTCAAACGCTTAATTTAGATGAGCATGATGCCACTGCATCATGGTCAAACGGAGGTTACAGCAATGACTTTGTTGTTGGTGAAAATAACATGAATGAGGAATGGTTTGGGATTTGTGCTAAAGGCCAAACTAACGAGCGTGGCAATTACGAGCTTTATCCAAGGGCTGCCTACTATGCGTTACAAAGTGTTCACCGCATTAATCCATACACTTCTACTCCGGCCTCTATAAATGCTGCATTTGGCAGTATTTATGTTGTAGATGCTGCTTTAAGAGCTAGGGGAGATAAGGCGGTGCTTGAATCTAAAGATAAAGGCAAATTGTATTTGAGTAACTTACAAGCTAATTTTAATACTTATCAAACGGGTGGAAGTTTGGTATCAACTCCTGCTACTTCTACAGCGGCAACACCAACAACCTACCCCAATGCCCAAGGGTTTGACCACATGGAGTCGTTTAATATTGGTGTAACAGCCCGACCTGCTCCTAACATGAAAGCAAATGTTCAGTTTAACTTGTTGGGCAATGTGGCTACAAGACCCATTGATGAAATATTTTATGAAAATAGGGGAAGGAATGTAACCGTTTCAACACCTAACGGACCTCAAACAATTAACTCAAACAATAGGGTGCAGTTATACAAAGCCAGTTACAGTTGGGATGCAAAGGAATTTAAGTTA
>RDYC01000130.1 GCA_004293295.1 Bacteroidota bacterium | reverse complement strand
TCGTGTTGGGACTTTATAACGTGAATCTGAGGTGTCTTTAACAGTAACAACAAGCCTGGCACTTTGCACAG
Organism: Bacteroidota bacterium; assembly: GCA_004293295.1. Classification (GTDB taxonomy): domain Bacteria; phylum Bacteroidota; class Bacteroidia; order UKL13-3; family UKL13-3; genus UBA6183. The sequence continues at coordinate 3,475 of RDYC01000130.1, read as the reverse complement.
CAATATTTTGGTTTTGAGCTATGTTTAACAAGTTGGGGATAAGGATGCGTGTTTTAATTCCGGCAGGTTGTAAATAACAGGTATTGCTGTGCGAACCTCCGTTTGCTGGCTCTAAAGGTGGTGTATTAGCAAACAGATACTGATTGGTTTTAACCTCATTTGTACCCGATATTGGAAGTTCGAATTTTTCATTGACGCCATTTTTTGAAGTATAGAGTACCACTGCTGTTTGCGGGTTATCTGTTCTTAAATTAAGGTAAGTCATGCAGCCTTCGCCAGGTGATAAACTTTGATTTTCGGCTGAAACAAATAAACCTTTGAAAGCACTCTTAAAAGTGGCAGAATTTAACACCGGTAAGGCGGTGAGATTTTGTAACCTATTAATGAAAGAGGCATTGGTTAATTTTATGCGCAATTGTGGGGCATATCCGGTTTTTACTGTCCCAACAGTTACATATACGCTGTCTTTAGTGTTAAATTTACCCTCATATTTACCCAATTCGCTGCCCAGTAGCTGGTACTTGCGGTTTGAATAGAAATACTCGGTGAGCGCTACTGGTAAATCTTCACTTAGTTCGTATACCCGAATAGTTTGTTTGCTTTCAGCATTCCCATAAATACCTTCCGGCCCGGCATAACGCAATTGCAAAACTACAGAATCAATAGTAGCCCCGCTTAAGCTGAATTGGTTAAAAGGAATGGTAAATTGGGTAATAAGATTAGCCGTTGAAATGCCCATAACCGGGTCATTCATCTGGCCTAATTTATAATAAGTTAAGAATCGGGTATCAACGCTATCGGCTTTGGTGCTGTAGGTAATTAAATCAAATGAGTCAACCCTTACATCAAATCCACTCCTGCCGCCAATAACCTCTGAGCCAATCTCGTTGTTTTCTTTTTTACATGAAATATTAAAAAAAGGAATAAACAAAGCTACTCCACAAATTAGTGAAGCATTAATTTTGCCTCTCCAATAAATTGTCATATAGTTTAATATAATCTTCAACGTACCCGTCCTCTTCTTTATGGTCAAGAATTACTTTATCTTTTTGTTTCTTTAAAAAGCTGGCAACCTCTGGTGCAATATCCATACTGCATTTTACAACAGCATCTGCATGTGTAATGCCTGATATATATAGGCCTGTACATGAGGAGTCTAATGACGACATTTGTTTGTTATCAATAGAATTTAAGCTGGCTTTACGGGCAAAATCTTTACCCAAACTATCCTCAAATTGGTTTTCAAATACACTGAACACAACTTTTGAGTTTTTAAAAACAGCCTCATCCTTATAGATGGTTTTAAGATATAACGGGATTAGTCCTGTCATCCAGCCTTGGCAGTGAATAATATCAGGCTGCCAACCCAGTTTTTTTACAGTTTCCAATGCCCCTTTGCAAAAAAATATGGTGCGCTCGTCATTGTCTCCAAAAAAAGCATTATTCTCATCGGTATATACAAACTTGCGGTGAAAATAATCTTCATTATCTAAAAAATAAACTTGCATTTTGGCCTCAGGAAGTGAAGCTACTTTAATGGTGAGAGGGTTGTCGTTATCGTCAATGGTGATGTTAATGCCTGATAACCTCACTACTTCATGCAAACGATTACGCCTTTCGTTAATACAGCCGTATCTTGGCATTAAAACGCGTATTTCGTTGTCTTTTTCTTGAATGGCCTGCGGTAATCGTCTGGCTAACTCGGCAACTGTACTCACTTTCAAATAGGGACTCATTTCTGACGAAATGAACAAAATTTTCTTCTTTGCCATAATAGATGTGCTTAAAAAAGTTCACAAAAATATATATAATTTGTGGAAAATTAGTAATATCCCGACCGTTTTATTTTGTGATAAAACCTAACTAACACATAATTAACATTGTAGATGTTTATTTTTAAAGATGTTGAGCAAATAAGCCAACACATTCATAAAACGAAGGCTTCAGCACAACGTATAGGTTTTATTCCCACCATGGGGGCATTGCATGCTGGGCACCTATCATTAATAAAAGCAAGCAAGCAGAAGCATTGTTACTCCATTTGCAGTATTTACGTTAACCCAACCCAGTTTAATAATGCATCAGACCTTGATAATTATCCGGTTACCATAGAAAAGGATGCGAAGATGCTGAGTGAAGCGGGCTGTGATGTGCTGTTTCTGCCCACATCAGACCAAATGTACGGTGGTAAACTTATAGCCACCAAGTTTGATTATGGAAATATTACCCGTGTTTTTGAAGGGGCGAAGAGGCCGGGCCATTTTGACGGGGTGATAACTATAGTAAGTAAATTGATTGATGTGGTGATGCCAGATGAGGTTTTTTTCGGACAAAAGGATTTGCAGCAATGTATGGTGGTTAAAAAGTTGCTCGATACCTCTTATCCCAATGTGTTGTTTAATATGCAACCAACCCAACGAGAAAATAGTGGGTTGGCGATGAGTTCGAGAAATGTAAGGTTGAGTAAAGAAGAAGCCGTTGTTGCATTAAGATTATACCAAGCTTTAAATGAGGTTAAACTTTTATTAAATCAAGGTTTAAGTGTAGTGAATGCTTTGGCTGAAGCAAAATTAAGGTATTTGCAGCATCCGTTACTTAAGTTGGAGTATTTAGATGTTGTGGATAGTGCAACCATGGAAACAGTTGAGTTTATTGCTAGTGAGAAACAATATGCAGTAATTATTGCTTGTTGGTGTGCAGAAGTTAGACTTATTGACAATATCCTGTTAACGGAATCCTAATAATTTTTATTTACTTTGATGCAATGCGGAAGCAAGAAGAATTTCTTATACAATCGGAAGCAGTGGCATTTAATCAATCGCATCGTGAGCGTATGCGACTTAATGTTCATCGCTATGAAGAAGCTTTTAGCAAAGCAAAACAGCAATTTTCGCAATTAGAACTTGCAAGAAGCAGAGCAGCTTATATCAAATGGAAAGCCACTGAAAATTTAGACAAGTATCTCATCGAATTTGAATCTAATGTAATTCGAAAAGGAGGCAAAGTGCTGTGGGCTGATGATGATAAATCTGCCCTGCAAGAAATAGACACCATTTTAACCAGGATAGAGGCGAAGTTGGTAGTAAAGTCTAAAAGTTCGTTAGCTGAAGAAATTGGCTTAACTAAATATTTGCGCGGCAAAGGGATTGATGTTGCAGAAACTGATTTGGGTGAATTTATAGTAGATGCATCAGGCGAAGCACCATACCATCCGGTAACACCTGCCATGCATAAATCAAAAGAAGAGATTAGCCGCTTGCTTAACGAAAAAATTGGGACCATTTTAGAAGCAGATGCTACAGAAATTACTAGCGATGTTAGAAATGAATTGCGCAATAAATTTTTAAAAGCAAAAGTGGGTATAACCGGAGCTAATTTTTTGGTGGCAGATAGTGGAATGGTTGGCATTACCGAGAACGAGGGCAATGCGCGCTTATCTTTTTCATTACCTAAAGTTCATATTGTAATTGCCGGT
>RDYC01000129.1 GCA_004293295.1 Bacteroidota bacterium | reverse complement strand
ATTTTTTGCTAATAATTTTAGTAATGAGCGGAGTAGCTAGGCTCGTTTTGCATTAAACGAAGCCGTTAATAGCCGGCCAAGTATGGTTAAATCAATATCAGCAAGCGCTTTGATATAAAGGCATGATTTGCCTGTTTTATGTTTCCCTAATTGTTTAAGTAAGGTGTTGTATTGGGGAAATCCATCGGTTATATAGATGGTAAGATTTGTTTTACGGCAAGAGAAGCCAATCTTAAACCAATCACCTTCCCGGCCACTTTCGTATTTGTAATGGTAAGTTCCAAAACCTACCATGCCATTGCCCCATATTGTTGGTTGCTCACCGCTGATTTGTTGCATCAATTGAAGCAGGGTTTGTACATCCTGCTGTTGTGAAGGATTATCTATATTTTTTACAACATCGTAAATGAGTGTTTTTTGCGGTTGGGTCTTATTCATAGGCTATGATAAGTTTTTCATCTCAGAATTCAACAGTTTGTAATGAATGGTGCCATTGTTGTTTTTAAGATGTTGAAGCACTGCAATGCCATTTCGTATGCGCAAATCGGCTGATTTGGGTTTTCCGATGATGTATAATAACGTGCGTTGTTTGCCGGGTGTAAGTTGATGGAATACCTCATTTCCTGCAAGTTCTTGTGCAAGCAATTCTTTAAATTCTTCTGGCATTGGTAAACCATATTCGCTGCTGTCTTTTTCCAATGTTACCAGTACTTCATCATGTTGGTTTAGCTTTAGTTTTTTTCTGGTGGCTTGGTTTACATTAATAAAAAAATTGCCATTGCCAAGTGGCATGAGTGCAGCCTGAAAAGAAATGGTTTTATTGAGCGTACACACCACCCGCCTATCGTTTTCTTTGATAAACGGTGTTGCTTGTTTTTTAGGAATTTCTACATAGTAATACCATAAGTTTCCATCAAACTTTTGTAGGGTAGATTTGATTGCGCGGTGAGTTGACATGAGATTGGTAGTATTGAATGCAAGAATTAGTTATACAAGTATAAAAAAAATCAAACAAAGCGGTATTTTTCGTGGGCTATGAAGTGTTTATGAAACACGCAATGGGGTAAAATAGCATAACTACTTTTGGCAATTATACTTAAGGAATTTTGATAGGTTTAACTTTCAAGTTTCTGGCGAGAAGATCCTGTTATTTAGCTTCAGGGCCACAAATTTGGATAGCAGGGTGTTTATTAAGGATAATAAAACTTTTAATATTTCATTAGTTAACCATTCATCAACTCTTCAATCTGTTCAACTTCAATAGGGATGTGTTCCATTAAGTCAATACAGCCATTTTCTGTAATCAGTATTTCGTTTTCCAAACGAATGCCAATGCCTTCTTGTGGAATATAAATACCGGGTTCGCAGCTAAACATCATGCCGGCTTGCATGGGCTCATAACGCATGCCTACATCATGCACATCAAGCCCTAAAAAGTGTGAGGTGCCATGCATGTAATATTTTTTAAAGGCGGGCATGGCCGGGTTTTGGTTTTTAATCTCGTCAAGGGTGATGAGTTTTAAATCAACCAACTCTTTTTCCATCACCTTGCATACTTCTGCATGGTATTCCATGAGCAGGATGCCTGGTTTTAGCATGGCTTTAGCTGCACGCATTACACGCAATACGGCATTGTATACTTCTTTCTGCCTTGGGGTAAAACGGCCGTTTACGGGCATTACACGGGTCATGTCGCTGATGTAGTTGCCATAATCGGTTCCGGTATCCAGCAATAATAAGTCTCCGTTTTTGCAAGTGTCGGCATTGTCAACATAATGTAGGGTGCAGGCATTTTTTCCGCTGGCTACAATGGGGGTGAAGGAATGTCCGGCTGCTCCATTGCGCACAAATTCATGGATTACTTCTGCCTCTATTTCAAACTCTTTAACGCCCGGTTTTACAAACTTCATTACCCGATGAAACATTTTATTGGAAATTTCAATGGCATGTTTCATGTAGGCCACTTCAAGTGGATGTTTTACGGAGCGTAAACGTTGGAGGATGGGTGCGGCCCGCTCAAATTGGTGAAGGGGGAAACGCTCTTTCATTTGTTTGGCAAAGGAAAGGTCTTTGTAAGCAACGGTATTGCTGGCCCGGTCGTTTTCGTTGGTATTGAGGTAAACAGTATCGGCCATGTTAATCACAGCCCGCATGAGTCCATCAAACTCATCCATCCAAAAAATATTCTTGATTCCTGAGGCTGTGGTGGCTTCTTCTTTGGTGTATTTGTGTCCATCCCAAACAGCAATATGCTCATTGGTTCTTTTAATAAACAGGGCTTCGCGGTAGGCTTCAACCGGGCAATCGGGGAAAAGCACTACGGCACATTCTTCTTGGTCAATTCCGGTTAGCCAAAACATATCACTGTTTTGTTTAAACTCAAAGTTGGCATCACCATTGCGGGGAAATATATCATTGCTATTTAGTATGGCTAATGATTTGGGCTTGAGTTGTGCGGTGAAGCGTTTTCTGTTATCAATAAATAAGGTTGAATCAATGAGTTGGTAACGTTTCATGTTTGTGAATGTTAAGGTGCAAAATGCCTTACAAGGTTAATAAATTTAAGCAAAAATAATAGCTTATTTTACGCGAGGGGAAGAGGTTAAGCCTGAACGTTGGGTTCTTCCGTGGCTGATGTTTCTGCATCAGGTAGTGCTGTTTCCGCTTTTTCTTCTTCTTTAAAAAACACTTTTTGCCCAATGAGGATGATGACAAAGCCAATGCTTATGGCTGCGTCAGCGATGTTAAACACCGGCCTGAAAAATTCAAAATCTTCCCCGGCCCAAAATGGCCAACTTTCGGGTATGGTGGTTTGAATGATGGGGAAATAGAACATATCAACCACACGGCCATGGAACCAAGCATCATAACCAAAGGCTACCCCGTAAAAAATGCTGTCAATAATATTACCGAAAGCTCCTGCTAAAATAAGCGCCCATGAAATGATGTAGAGTTTATGCGCATTTTTTTTGGTGAGGTCTAAAATGTACCAGCCAATAAAACCTACCGCAATAATTCTGAATAGGGTAAGGAATATTTTTCCGGTTTTGCCGCCAAATTCTAAGCCAAAGGCCATGCCATAATTTTCAGTAAAATGTATACGGAACCAATCTCCAAACACATTCACTTCTTCACCTAAATAAAAATTGGTTTTAATGTAGAGTTTAACCACTTGGTCAATAATGAGTACGGAAAAAATAACCAGTAACGGATTAATGAGTTTTTTAGTCATGTTGTTGAATATGTTGCAAAAGTATAAAAACTAGGCGATAAGTAATGAGGTATGTACAATTAATGCCCATGTGGCTCTACAATAGACCAATAGGGCAGCGGAGGAGTATGGTTCCCACTAACAGGATGTTATCGGGAACTGGGAGTGGTTATAGGTCGGTTAGGTTTTTCACTTTTTGTTTGCTCCTAAAGTAAGGTTAACCTTTTTAGGAACGACAGTTTAGGTATGAATCATTGCTTAAAACATGATATCAAGCCCAATGCGGTAGAACCAATTGTTGTTGCTGGTGTTGGAGAGTACACGTCCGGCATCAACCCGAAGGATGC
>RDYC01000128.1 GCA_004293295.1 Bacteroidota bacterium | reverse complement strand
ACAAATTTAAATGCCCCGAACATATTGCCGTGGTCAGTTATGGCCATGCCGGGCATTTTATCATTAATGGCTTTTTTGTAAAGCTTACCGATGTCGGCAGCCCCATCTAACAAAGAGAACTGAGTATGTACGTGTAAATGAGAGAAAACAGGCATAAAGTAACCTAAATTTAGCTACCGAAATTACACCAAAAAAATGGTGTTAACGTACGTGTTGAAAAAAGTGGGAGAACTTAAACCTTTTGGCTAGCCAATTGTTTAGAGGGTTGATAAGTATAAATTATTGAATTTAACTTTAATGTTAAATTTAGATAAAAAAATATACTTTTGATTTTTAACAGTCTAAATTATACCAATGAAAAAACTTTACGTATTAGGATTTCTGGCTTCGAGTATAGCGGTTCAAGCGCAAACGCTTAAACCTGGAACTCCGGCTAATGAGTCAAAGCTAACAACAAGAGAAATTAAGGACGTTACTCCTCCCTCGCCCGTTATTAATCCAAACAATGGACGAAGCATGCCAACATCCGGACAAGGCCTTGGCAAAAATTCGCGCTGGATTACTGTGGGACAAACACAGTTCGACCGCCCTTCTAATGCATCTACTTACCGCAGGATTATTGCTTACCCTGATGGTAAAAAATCAGTAATCTGGACTACTTCATCTGATGGCCCTTCGGCAAGTTATTCCACACGCGGAACCGGCTACAACCATTTTGACGGCACCAGTTGGCAAAATTTTGGAAACGCTAGGATTGAACAATTTAGAACGGGTTACTCCAATATGGATTTTGACCCTGTAACCGGCAAAGAAATTGTGTTTGCACACCGTGTGGAAACCAACAGCAGATCAACCGGAATGATATTTAGCAGCAATACAGGTGTTGGTTCAAACACATGGACCGGTGTTACGGTGTTAGATACCACTTCTAACTTAGCGGGTGTGCTTTGGCCACGTACTGTTATCAGCGGTGATTATTTAATTGTTATCGGTTCATTTACTGATTCATCATCAACACAGCCAATAAGGGTTGACTTGAATGGTGTTCGTTCGCCTCAGGTATACTCAAGGTATAACCTAAGAACAAACACCTGGTTGGTAAAAAACCAAACCTTGCCGGGTTATGATGGTACCCGTTACTATGCAGGTGGTGGTGATAATTATGCTATTGATGCCAATGGCAACAATGTGGCGATATTAATGGGCGGGTTATCTGATGATGTGGCGTTATGGAAATCAGCTGATGCAGGAGCCACTTGGTCAAAAACAATTTTAGATTCTTTTCCGGTTCCGGCATTTAATTTTAGGCAACTTTTGTTAGATACCCCTTTTAGCTCGGATGGCGCTGTTGCCGTTAAGGTGGATAATAGTGGTAAAGCTCATTGCTTCTGGGCCTTGGGAAGAATATTTGACAATGATACTGCCAACGGCAACAACTCATTTAGTTTTTTCCCGGGTCAAAACAGCATTGAATACTGGTACGAAGGAAGACCGGATAGCATTGTAACAGCAGGATTTTCTCCGGAAGACGGCACTGATAATGATGCTACCTGGACTATTGGTTCTGTAATTGATGATCGAGCCCGCTATGGTAATTTGAGTATGACAACCGCTCCAACTATAGTTAGCAGTGGCGATACGTTGTACCTATTGTACCATAGCAGAACAGATAATGATGTGGATGGACAAGGTATTGCCTTTACAGATATTTTCGTTTCAACCTCAACGAATAATGGTGCCACTTGGAACTCCCCGTTAAACTTAACCGCAGTAATGGGTTTTAACTCGGAACAGGTTTTTGCCAGTGCTGCATCTGATTGCAGAACTTCGTTAAAAATTACTTACATGAATACCGGACTACAAGGCTTTTTTGATGCCACAAACAATGCCAATAAGGTTGGTCCGTATGATATTGTTTATTACGAAATACCTGTTACTGATATTTTTGCCAGAACTGTTATTGGTTTAAATGAAGCCAATGATTTGTTTACTATTGACCAAAACTATCCTAATCCATTTAATGGAACAACCACCATTCCGGTTAAATTAAATCGCTCTTCAGATGTAAAAATCAGTGTGATGAACTTGATTGGTCAAACCATTTATGAAGAAAATTTTGCAAACAGCCCTTCAGGTGTAAACAACTTTGAATTGGCATTGCCAAATATCAAGAGTGGTGTATACTTCTACCAAGTAGAAGCCGGTGATTTCAAATCAACCCGCAGAATGATTGTAGAATAAGCTGCTTATTACGAAATAAAAAAAGCACCCCAAAAGGGTGCTTTTTTTTGCGGTTTATGTTAAAATATCTTCCCGGGGTTTAAAATGCTGTTTGGGTCAAACACTTTTTTGATATCGCGCATTAATTGCAACTGAAATTCTGGTATTACGATGTGCATGTAAGGTTTTTGCACCAGCCCGATTCCATGTTCGCCACTGATGGTCCCTTTTAGTTGCTTGCACAGTTCAAATATTTCTGTTATCCCTTTGGCAAGTTCATTGTTCCAGAAATCATCGCTAAGGGCATCTTTTAAAATATTTACGTGCAGGTTTCCATCACCGGCATGGCCATAACACACCGTCCGAAATCCATATTTTTCACCAATTATTTTCACCCCTTTGAATAGTTCGGGAAGCTCTGCCCTTGGTACAACTGTATCTTCTTCTTTGTAAGTGTTATTTAGTTTAGTGGCCTCCCCTATTCCTCTCCTCAACTTCCAAAAGTACTCCTTTTCATCGGCTGTTTGCGCAAACAATACCTCCTCGCAACCGTGGTTAGCTAGTACATCATTAATGGTTTCACATTCTTTCATCATTACTTCCATATCATTGCCATCAACCTCAATTAATAAGTAAGCCTCCACTCCTTCTGTGAGGTTAAAATGCATGTTAAGCATGGTTGCTGAAAGTTTAAAGCCTTCCGGTTCCACAAACTCGCACGCACTAGGGTTACAACCCGACATAAATATTCCATTAACCGCTTCACATGCCTTTTCAGGAGAGGAGAAAGGAGCTAACATCAACAAGGTATGTTTAGGATGCGGAATTAATTTTAATACCATCTTAGTAACAATCCCCAAAGTACCTTCGCTTCCTATAAACAAGTGGGTAAGGTTATATCCGGTGGAATACTTTAAGGTATTGGCTCCGGTCCACATGATTTCGCCCGTAGGCAATACCACTTCAAGGTTAAGCACATAATCTCTGGTTGTTCCGTACTTTAACGCTCTTGGCCCACCACTTGCGTGGGCTATATTCCCGCCTAAAAAACAACTTCCTTTGCTGGCAGGGTCAGGTGGGTAAAATAACCCTTTCTCTGCCACGGCTTGTTGTAAGGCTTCATTAATCACGCCCGGCTCAACAGTTACCTGAAAATTGCGCTCATCTATATTGATTATCTTATTAAACCGCTCCATAGAAATAACCACTCCCCCAAAAACGGGTAATGCACCTCCGCTTAATCCTGTTCCGGCTCCTCTTGGTGTGATTGGTAAATGATTGGCATTGCAATAGGCTAATACGGCAGCAACTTCATTGGCATCAGCAGGTTTAACCACCAGCTCAGGGTAGTAGAGCAAATCTTCT
>RDYC01000127.1 GCA_004293295.1 Bacteroidota bacterium | reverse complement strand
TTTCACCCATTGAAATGGCATAGGCTTGTCTTAACTCTTGGTTGCTTTTACCCGGAGCGGTATAACGTTTAGCCAAATCTGGTAACAACTTATTTACCAACTTAATGCGGTCAATGCTGTAGCCAATGGCATCATTACTAAAATCGTTAATGTTTACACGTGGGTCAATACCTTTACCGGGAGCACGCATATCATCTGCATCGTTACCAAAAATAAGTGTACTGTCCGTTGACTTGCTCAATATCGCGGTGAGTCTCTTTTCCTCTTCTGTTTCATTTGGTAATGCCTCACTATACCCATAATTAATGGCCCAAATATCATATGGTCCGGGACGGGTAGTAAAATAATCGCCTTGTTTTGCCTTATCGTTTGCCAAGTTTACAGCCGGATATTCCATTACACTGGCAATTAAACCATATTGACGGGTTAATGCAGTATTGTGTGCTTGAGTTGGATTCCATAATTGGCTTGCTTTCATGTTGTGCATTAAGCCCATGGTATGCCCCATTTCGTGCATAATTAAGTAATACAATGATTGTTTCATGTATTCTCTCTTGTCCAAATCACTTAAACCACGGGCATCCAAAACACTTGCCCCAAATAATGAGGCCATATGTAGATGATGTCCGGCTTCGCAAACCTGCATATTGCCTGGTAATTTTTCCATCCCGGATAAAGCTGGAGGTGCTGCCTCAAATAATCTTTCTTGGTTAATGCGGTTTGTAATAAAAATGTATTCCAACATAATATCAGCACCTAAAATTTCACCACTTCTTGGGTCAACAAAGCTTGGCCCATAACCGCCAAATGGTGGTTGAGGGGAAGAGGTCCAACGCAATACATTATAATTAATATCTCCTGCCTCCCAGGTTGCTGTATCAGGTTGTTCAAGCACAACTACTGCATTTTTAAACCCTGCTGCTTCAAAGGCAATATTCCATTGTTCACCTGCTGCTTTTATTATGGGTCTAAATTCTTTTGGAGTGGTGTTTTCAATCCACCAAGTAATAGGTTTTACCGGCTCGGAAACAGCCGCATTTTTATCCTTTTTTTCCAACCTCCAGCGGTGAATAACATCTTTATAAGCAACTGCATTGGTAGTGGTCATATCATTAATTTGCTCACCAAAATACCCAATACGTTGGTCGTCTCGCCTGGTGGCCATAATGGTTTCAGGGGCTTTAATAAAGCTATGTTGATAAACAATGCTTACTGACCTTGGGTTGGCTACTTCTTTGCCTCCTGATACTAATGGGGCCGGGTTATCATACACATACTCCACCACAATATCCGTATTTGATGGGTAGTTTCTTGTTTTAACGTACTTGTTTTTTTCTTTATTAAGTTGCCCCAACAAACTCATTTGTGCCATTGGCCCCGGGAATGGGGTTGGCTTTACCTGACTCATGTTCTCGCCTAAAAAAATGGCGTTGGCATCAAGCAACATGTTTCCATTTTCTTCTGCCACTATTTTTTGGCTAACCAATGTTGCATTGCTAATATTGGCGTTGGCAGCCTTACTAATGGCATTGGCGGTATCAAAATAAAAACCGGTGTTTTGTTCAACAAACTCAACCCTATCAAAATACCTTTTTATTGTAAACACCATGTTATCCCTGAAACTGCCTCTAAAATGACCTGCTGCCACCACCCCATTTTCAGTATAACTGAAATAAATAAATGTTTGGTTTAATTGTTCTTTTTTAACCACCAAATACATGGCACCTGTTACGGTATCCTGATACAAGGTAAACAATCCATCCTGCTTTTTACATGATTTTACCTTATCAGCAATGGCTGTTTTAGGTGCTGATGGTTTTGGCAACTCTGCAGGCTTTTTCTTTTTTGCGTTAACCGCAAAAACTACTAAAAAACAAAGGGCGAAGGTTGAAATTTTCTTTATCATTTTAGGAAATAGTTAATAAAAACGAACATAAGCCATTTTTACGATTATTAATAACCGCACATAGAAAATGAATAAAAACCTTAACACTAACCCACAAAAAATTGCAATTTGGCACATCACCTGTTTACCCAAATTGGATTTAATCTTATCATTAACTCCGTTAAACTAGTGTTGCAAAAGTTTAGTTACCGGCACCCTTTTTAAGGGTAAAACCAAACGTTGTTCCTTTACCAACTGTGCTGCGCACGTTAATGGTTTGGTTATGGGCCTCAATAATGTGCTTAACAATGGCTAATCCCAAGCCCGTTCCGCCACCGCCACTTTCGCGGGTACGGCTTTTATCAATGCGGTAAAACCGTTCAAAAATTCTTGGCAAATGTTCTTGTTCAATGCCTTCTCCATTATCCGCAATTTCAATCAGGATATTTTTATCCATATCATAATATGCGGCTGTTGTAGTACCAAACTCACTGCCATATTTAACGGCATTAATTACCAAATTAACCACCACCTGCCTGATGCGGTAGCGATCGGCATATACATAAAAAGGTTTGTTGCAACCCTCCTTAATGATTAACGATATGCCTTTATCCTTTGCCCTTACTTCCAATTGTTCGTAAACATCTTTTACCATGGCGTTGATATCAAACCTTTCCATTTCCATGTGCAACTCTCCACTTTCCAGTTGTGATATGGCCAATAAGTCTGCCACCAAATCGCTGAGTCTATCGGCACTTTTAGCAGCTTTTTGCAAAAAACGGATGTTTACCTCCGGGTCGTCAATAGCACCATCAATTAAGGTGTGTATATAACCCTGAATATTAAATATGGGGGTTTTTAACTCGTGGCTTACATTTCCTAAAAACTCTTTTCTGAACTCGGCCAGTTTTTTCAGTTCGTCCAACTGTTCCTTTTGGTCGCGGGCCCAGTTAATTACCTCCTTATTCATGTTGGTAATCGGGTCGTTTAGCAAACTGTAGTTGCTTAGTTTGGCATCGTACTTTTGGGTTTTTAAGCTATGTATGGTTTTATAGATCAGCTTAATTTTACGGTAAATAAAGTACTCCAGGCTGTAAAAAAACAACAAAAAACTGAATACAAAGATGAGTACAAACGTTAATAGTAAAGTGGCTAAGGAGATTTTTTCAACCAATAAGAGGCAGGTTGAAACAAGTATTGATAAAACAAAGGAAACAAAAAGCGTAATGTAAATAGGCTTCGGATTTCTAATCATATCTCGAATTTATAGCCTACACCTTTAACGGTTCCAATAAAATCATCCCCAATTTTTTCCCTCAATTTACGAATATGAACGTCAATTGTTCTATCCACAACCAATACCTCATCTCCCCAAACCTTCTCTAAAATAAATTCGCGGGTAAACACTTTGCCTGGTTTTCCGGCCAACAAATACAGCAATTCAAACTCTTTTCTGGCCAACTGTATTTTTTCATCGCCTTTGTATACCAAAAAAGTTTCCCTATCAATAGTTATCTCACCGGCTACCAGTTTTTGTTCAACCACCTCTTTGCTTTTGCGTCTGAGTATGGCATTGATACGGCTTAACAATACCCGGGGTTTAATTGGTTTTGAAATATAATCGTCAGCTCCGGCATTAAATCCTGCAATTTCGCTATACTCCTCGGCACGGGCTGTTAAAAACACCACAAATGTTTTGGCAAACTGGCTATC
>RDYC01000126.1 GCA_004293295.1 Bacteroidota bacterium | reverse complement strand
TTAAAATTGCTTTAAAAAATACGCTAAATGGAGATGTTCAAGTAGCACTTTATAATGTTCTTGGTGCCCAGGTTTATGCTGAATCATTAAACAATGGAATTACCAATGGCCATGAAATTAGAACGAATGATTTGGGCAAAGGAATTTATTTGTTGCAAATCACTCATCAAGGAAAGGTAATTACACAAAAAGTTACCATACATTAATAATGAATCTTATCAACTAAAAAGGGGGCGTAAGCCCCCTTTTTAGTTGATGCTGATTTCTAAAACTTGCGCTGTAGTTTCACGCAGCCTAAATCGGTTGTCAACTCGGTATGGAATTACTGCCAATATTTGGTCTCCACTACATAATATGGGGACCTCATGCTTATCAATTGCTCCCAATTTCAGGTTTGTGAAAAAATCACTTAATTTTTTAAAATTGGTCATTCCAAATGGAATAAAGGTATCACCCTCTTGCCAATTTCGTAGCGTTAATGGTGTTTTCAATAAAGAAGCGTCAATATAGATTTTCCCCTTTTCATAACCTTGTGGAGGTTGGGACAGTAGCCTCATCTCAATAGTTTGATTTAACCAAGTAATTTGCTGGTCTTCTACATGTTGGATATAAATCTCATGGGTGTATTTGGGCTTAAGTTTGGTAATAATCAATACCCCCCTGTTGTATAGCATTTGATAATGGTCGCTGAGCCAAATACTGCCGGTGTTTTGATGAGGGTTTGATGCCTCTTTGATGCTTTGTCCATGAAATCCATAAGGTTTTAACCAATCGTGCAATAAGGTATTGCAGTAAGGCAATTGTGATACTTGGTTGTGTTTTATGATAAAAGAATCCTCACTGGTGAGAGTATGCAACTCCTTTAATTCGGCCACCTTTTCATTCACAATGGTACTTGCCTCTTTCAAATGATGAATGGCGTCAATTAGATTTAACTCGGTTTGTTTGTTAACTACTTTTAATAATGGTATTACTTCATGTCTGATGTAGTTTCTGGTATAATTAATAGCATCATTTGATGCATCATGTCGAAAAGGAACGTTATTTGCTTTGGCGTAATTTTGAATAAATTCTTGTTTCAGAAATAGCCATGGTCTTATAACAGCACCATTTACTTGTGGAATGCTGCTTAAACCTTTAAGTCCGGCTCCTCTGCATGCATTAATTAAAAAAGTTTCAACTAAATCATTACCATGATGAGCAGTTAGTACATAAGAAGCGTTTGCTTCACTAAGTAAACTTTCAAACCACTGATACCGAAGTTGGCGAGCGGTTTCTTGCACTGACTTGCCTGTTGCATCACATATTGCTTTGGTATTAAATTGTTTAATAAAAAACGGAATATGGTGTAATTGACAAAATTCAATCACCAGCTGCATGTCCGCATCACTTTCATCACCCCTTAAATTAAAATTACAATGAGCCACCACAATATCTAATTGGTTAACGATACACGCATGTAAAAGTGACATAGAATCAATACCTCCGCTAACTGCAACAATAAAGCGGGCTTTCCCGGCCTCCATTTGTCCAATTAGTTTTGTTAACTCACGCTCAATATTCATGATTCAAAATTACTATAATTGCTTAGTTTTGGAACCTCAATGAAAAATATACCTTATACATGGATAGGCATGCTTCTGCTTGTTTATAACTGCAGTTATGGGCAGGGTAAGCAAATCCAGATTGTTAATGCCAATACATTTGAACTTGTGGAACGAAATGGGGGCAAAATAAAGAAGCTTATCGGAGCTGTTCAACTTAAGCAGAATAATACACAAATGTTTTGCGACAGTGCTTACTTGTTTGATGAAACAAATTTTGTTGAAGCATACGGAAATGTGAGGATTAATCATCAGGATAGTGTTACTTTTTATGGCGATTTTCTGCGTTATGATGGCAATAACCGAACTGCCACATTGCAACAAAATGTAAGCATGGTTGATCAATCGGCTGTACTCACATCCAATGAGTTGTTTTTTGATATGGTAAAAAACAAGGCAAGCTACACAACAGGGGCAAAGCTTGTAAGTGGTGAAAGTGTGTTAACCAGTAAATTCGGGTATTATTACACAAACAGTAAAGAATTATTTTTTAGTAAGCAGGTTAAATTAGTCAATCCTGAATTTGAGTTGAAAGGTGATACCCTTAAATACAATGTTAAAACTAAGGTTGCCACTTTTTTGGGAAGCACTGTAATCACTTCGTCAACGGATACAGTATATTCCAGCAATGGAACTTATCAAACAGAAAAGCAATCTGGAGTGCTATTGCAAAGATCAAAAGTAAGGAGCAAGGAAAATACCCTAATTGCTGATACTATATTCTACAATAAAAAAATCAATTATAGCAGGGCACTGGGTAACATTGTGATTACAGATACCATAAACCTAAGTGTGATATTAGGTAATGTAGCTGAATTGTTTGGCAAAGAAAACAGGAGTTACATTACCAACAAAGCCTTGGTGATGAGTTTTATGGATAATGATACCATCACCATTGAAGCGGACAGTATTCATATTTTTAAACAAAGTGCTATTCAAAAAAGAGATTTGATAAAAGCTTACACCAAAGTCAAAATTTTTAAATCAGATATTCAAGCTATTTGCGATTCTTTGGTATACATCAAACAAGATTCGTCCATGATTTTATATAAGCGTCCGGTATTGTGGAGTGGTGTTAATCAAATTACTGGAGATACCATTGTGTTTTACATTAACAATAGAAAGCTTGATTCCATGTATGTTATTAATAATGCTTTTGTTGTTTCTAAAGAGAACGCACTGCACTTTAATCAGGTAAGGGGTAAGCACATTAAAGGGTTTTTTAAAGAAGGTAAGATTGATTTTATTTTCGTTTATGGGAATGGACAGAGTATTTATTACGCCAAAGAAGATATGGCGTATATTGGCGTAAACGTGATAGACTGCAGTGAGATGAAGTTCAAATTTGTAGGAGGAAAAATTGCAACAGCTAGATTTATCACAACGCCTTCTGCTAATTTTTATCCAATAGAACAGCTTAAACCTGAGGAGTTAAGGCTTAAGGGCTTTAAATGGCTCGATGTAAATAGGCCGCAACGCAAGGTTATTAGTAAAAAAAACTGACCCAATAACTTTGAATTATCAATATTTTTTTTAAACTTTGATTAATACACTTTTTGAAATATTAAACACAAATTAAATATGAGGACTACTTTTACTTTATTAAAGAACAAGCTATTTGCAGCAACACTATTTTTGGCATTACTGGCCTTAAACAGTGCAAATGCACAGAGTTTGCAGTTTGGTGCAGGTATGAACTATTACGTGAATGGCAACGGAACAGATTTGGTTGCCCCTAAGGATACGTTCGTGAGTTTAGCCGGGGTGGGCGCAGTGTATACAGGAGGGGCGTATAATGCCAACACTGGTATTTTATATGCCTTAAGCGTAAATGGTATTGACTCCAATTCTTTAGGTGCCATAAACATCATTCTTACTACAGGGTATACCGGTATAGAAACAAATTCCATTGTTGTACGAAACATCCCGTTTGGGTCTCCTTTAAGGCCAATTACCTTAAGGGCACATACGGGAACCAGCTATACCATTACCAATG
>RDYC01000002.1 GCA_004293295.1 Bacteroidota bacterium | reverse complement strand
GATATGTACCGTGCTTTGGGCAAACGCGACTTTGAACAGCTTTTTTCCCTGCTCGATAGTGTATTTGGAGAAATTCCCTATGAGATATTCGATGCCAAACAAGAAAAATATTACCACGCCATTATCTTCCTCACTTTCAGGCTTTTGGGCTACTATGCCCAAGCCGAACCCAGCGTAGGCAAGGGCAGAATAGATGCCGTAGTAGAAACCGAAGACGGTATTTTTATTTTTGAGTTCAAAGTCAATGGCACATTGGAGGCAGCAATGGAGACCAACGCTACCAAGGCACTAAAAAAGAAATTTTCCTTTTGGCAGTAGTTTGCAAAGACAAAAGCATCAAGGAGTATAAGGTAGAAAAGTTGGAAAAATCTTAATTTATATTCTCTCCAAACATATTACATTTTCTACGTGATGTGTATGCGGAAACATATCTACTGGCTGCATTGCTACTAATTTGTAAAAAGATGCCAACGCAGCCACATCGCGAGCTTGTGTAGCAGGATTACAACTCACATATACAATACGAGGTACTTCACTTGCTATAATGGTTTGAAGCACATCAGGGTGCATGCCAGCCCTTGGAGGGTCTGTGATGATGACATCAGGCTTGCCATAGGTGTCAAAAAGCGTGTTTGAGAGTAGTTCTTTCATATCACCAGCCAAAAAAGTAGTGTTTTGGATTGCATTGGCTTGAGCATTTTGTTTTGCATCTTCTATAGCAGCACTCACATACTCTATACCGACTACATGTTTTGCTTTTTTGGCTACAAAAAGTGCAATAGTGCCCGTTCCCGTATAAAGGTCATATACTACTTCATTGCCTGTAAGATTTGCCATTTCGCGAGCTATTTCATAGAGTTTTTGCGCTTGTTGGGCATTGGTTTGGAAAAAAGAGAGGGGAGTCATCTGAAATGCAAGTTCTTCCATGTGTGTGTATATTATACTTTTCCCTGCAATGTGTTGAATAGTCAAGTCTGTGTAAGTATCATTCCGTTTTGGGTTAATGGCATAATAAAACGAAACTACTTCAGGTATCTCTTGCATCAATGTAGGTACAAACCGAGAGAGTGCTTGGCTAATGTCTTCCTTACTGATAAGGAAAATCATAAATTCTCCCTTTTCATTATTTTTAAAGATTACATTTCGCAAATTCCCTTCTTGAGTGGTAGGATTGAAAAAGT
>RDYC01000001.1 GCA_004293295.1 Bacteroidota bacterium | reverse complement strand
ATTTGCCACACCTTCCACTTCAAAACTCACATAACTGTTGTTGGATGTGCGTATTTTTTGCAATTCGATATATTTTTCAATGTATTCAATTTCTTTGGCCAATGGTATCATTTCGGCTTTGGTTTCGAACAACATAAACCGCATAATATCGGAGAGTTTGTTGAGGTAATCGGAAGCATGTTCGGCATTCTTTAAAATAAGCACATCAATGTTGTTGATGGTATTGAACAAAAAGTGCGGGTCGAGTTGCGATTTTACCAGGGCCAATTCCATTTCGCGGTTTTTAATAAAGCCCCTAATTACCAAGGCAATTACACCGGAAATAGCGGCAATAAATGCCATAAACAGGATAATGGCCGAGATGTTTACCTCTTCATCATCTTTACCAAAACAAGTGGGATCTTTTGAAATGACAACCCAATACATCAAGGCATAACCCACCATAGCAGCCCCAAGCGAGATGATGCTTCCATACACACCAGCCAACACAAACCTTTTTTGTTGCAAGTATTTTTTAAACAAAACCCCATAAAACAGGTAAAAGGTAATGGCCGATGGAATTAACGCGAAATAAATGAGGATGTGAAAAGCATTGCCAATTCTAGCTTCGGATACTGCCCCATCATCGCCAAACAGCACACCCAGTATTACCATAATTAAAATGAAGTAACACAGCCAATAGCCAATATGTAACAATACGATAACTGTTTTTTTCATGCGATGCCATTAAACACCATACAAATTTGTAATTTATTCCGGGCTTATTGTTAAAAATATGCAAAATGCGGTTATCTGTCTGCAAGTTTGGGGTTGGTATTGGTTATGAGGGGTGATATGGTGCCCGATGCTTTTAGGTTTACCTAAACCTCCTATAACCATGCCGCTTGAAAAACTTGCGGCTGGTTTGGCGTTGAAAGCCCAAGGGTTAGTAAGGCCGTGAAGGGGGTTGCTTAAAGTTAGCTCAAAAAATGTGTTTCCATGGGAAACATCATTACCTTATAAAAAGAGTGTTTACCCTATAAAAATCAGAGTAAAAACCCTTAAAAAAAAGAGTATTTACCCTATGAAAAAAGGGTATTTCTACTCTTGACAAGCACAATTGGTTTGAGTTATTTTTGAAATAACAATAAACAAGCACCTTTAACCAAGCAACTTAACTCCATGTATAATTGCATTGACCTAAAAAATAAAACGTTACCA
>RDYC01000125.1 GCA_004293295.1 Bacteroidota bacterium | reverse complement strand
TGATGAATGAACTGGAAAAATCGCCTGATGTAATTTTATTTATTGATGAAATACATACCATTGTGGGAGCAGGTGGCGCAAGTGGCAGCCTTGATGCCAGCAACATGTTTAAACCCGCTTTAGCCAGGGGCGAAATTCAATGTATTGGTGCAACCACCTTAGATGAGTATCGCCAGTATATTGAAAAAGATGGTGCATTGGAAAGAAGATTTCAATCGGTATTGGTTAACCCAACCTCTCCGGAAGAAACCGTTCAAATCCTTACTAACATCAAAAATAAATACGAAGACCATCATAATGTGATTTATGAGGAAGCTGCTATTGAGGCTTGTGTTAAATTAAGCAACCGATACATTAACGACCGCCACTTGCCTGATAAAGCGATTGATGTGCTTGATGAGGCCGGTGCCAGGGTTCACATCAGTAACATCCACGTTCCACCTAATATTCTTGAACTTGAAAAAGCCATTGAAGATATTAAGGTTGAAAAAAACCGTGTGGTTAAAAGTCAGAAATACGAAGAGGCCGCCAAACTCCGTGATAAAGAAAAACATTTGTTAGAGCAGTTGGAAACCGAAAAGGTGAAATGGGAGGATGAAACCAAACAGCAACGCTATAAGGTAACGGAGAATGATATTGCAGAAGTGATTGCCATGATGACAGGTGTTCCTGTAAAACGCATTGCACAAAGTGAAGGCATTAAACTATTGAGCATGCCTGAGGATTTGCAAGGTAAAGTGATTGGGCAAGACAATGCCATTGCTAAATTGGCTAAAGCCATACAACGCACAAGAGCAGGACTAAAAAATCCGAATAAGCCGATTGGTTCTTTTGTGTTTTTGGGACCTACCGGTGTTGGTAAAACAGAAATGGCCAAAGTGTTGGCGCGTTACTTGTTTGATACCGATGACGCCATGATACGTATTGACATGAGCGAGTACATGGAAAAATTTGCTGTAAGCCGATTGGTTGGAGCGCCTCCGGGTTATATTGGGTATGAAGAAGGCGGGCAATTAACGGAAAAAATACGCAGAAAGCCTTATGCAGTGGTGTTGTTAGATGAAATTGAAAAGGCCCATCCCGATGTGTTTAATATTTTATTGCAAGTATTGGATGAAGGTTTTATTACTGATAGCTTAGGCCGTAAAATTGACTTTAGAAACACCATCATCATCATGACTTCTAATATAGGAAGCCGCCAATTAAAAGAGTTTGGTGCCGGTGTAGGATTTAGTACCCCTGCTAAGCAAGCGCAAGCAGATACCAATAGTAAAATAGTGATTGAAAATGCCCTTAAACGCTTTTTCTCTCCTGAGTTTTTAAACCGCATTGATGACGTGATTGTATTCAACCAATTGGATCAAGCAGCCATTCATAAAATATTGGACTTAAACTTGGGTAAACTGGTAAGCCGCATTGAAGAGCTTGGCTATACTTTTAAAATTACAGATGCCGCCAAAAACTTTTTAAGTGAAAAAGGTTTTGACCCTGACATGGGAGCCAGACCTTTGGCCAGAACAATTCAACGTTTTGTTGAAGACCCTGTTGCTGAGGAATTGCTTAAAGGAGAATCGGGAGAAGGTGCTTCTATTGAAATTGACTACGACAAGGAAACCAATGCAGAAGAGCTGAAAATTGTTTTGGTAAAAAAGAAAGAACCTAAAAAGAAAAAGGATTTACCCCCAGTAAATCCAAGTGAAAATTAATTCCAGAAACGGCCCGCTTCTATTGAAATGGGCCGTTTTTGTTACCTTTGCCCCATGAGAATAACCCTGCTTCAGTTAGGTAAAACACATTTTAAATTTGTTGACCAAGGCTTTGAAGAGTTTGCCAAACGACTTAAACATTATTGCAAGTTTGAGCACCTGCTTTTTGAATTGCCCACCAAACTTAAAACCACATCAATTACCCAAATCAAAAAAAATGAAGGGGAACTCATTTTAAAAAAACTTTCGCCAACTGATTTCGTGATTTTGTTGGATGAACACGGGAGAGAGATGAACTCTATTGGCTTTGCTGACTACTTAAGTAAATTGCAACTTCACCATGCCCACGTTGTGTTTGTTATTGGAGGTGCTTACGGTTTTAGTGAAGAGGTATATGCCCGGGCCCAAAGTAAATTATCTTTATCACAAATGACTTTTTCACATCAACTTATACGACTTATTTTTATTGAGCAATTGTATCGGGCTTATACCATTATTAAAGGAGAACCTTATCACCATGAATAAATCGGTTAAACCATTTTGCCCCTTTTAATTAAAAAGGGAAGTAAAACTTGGTTAAAATCGTTGCCTACATTAGCCTCTACATAATCAATTTTGTACTGGGCACATTTCACTTTAATTGCTTGCTTATACTTTTCTAGCCCGGATAAAAATTGCTCCTTTACTTGTGCCGGAAACAATTTAATGCGTTCTCCGGTTTCACTATCAACAAATAAATAAGGCCTATTGGTAAAATCGAACTGATGTTCTGTTTTATCGTCATGTACATTAAACAAAATCACCTCATGCTTATTATACCTAAGGTGTTGCAGTGCAGAAAACATTTCTTCGCTTTGATCTCCACTCTCAAACATATCGCTGAAAATAATTACTAAACTCCGCCTGTGCAACCTATCGGCCAATTGGTGCAAACCTTTTGCAATGTTGGATGACTTAGTTGATGGGGGATTTTGTAATAATTGGTTTAGCCGACTAAACAACAAACGTAAATGGGTTAGCGATACTTTGCACTCACTGTGAAAATGAATATCATCATCAAACAAGGTGAGCCCATTAGCATCTCGTTGTTTTCTTAACAAATGCATCAATGAGGCTGCCGCATAAACACTAAACTTCATTTTATTCAATCCATCCTGAGGATAAAACATGCTGCCTGATGTATCAATAACAACCTGGCAACGCAAGTTGGTTTCCTCTTCGTACCTTTTTACAAATAACTTATCTGTTCGGGCAAACAATTTCCAATCAATATGTCGGGTACTTTCACCGGTATTGTAAATCCTGTGCTCGGCAAACTCCACAGAAAAACCATGAAAGGGGCTTTTATGCAATCCGGTAATAAATCCTTCAACCACTTGCGAGGCCAATAATTCTAGGTTATTTGACTGAATTAGACTGTCTAATGATAAGTTTTCCTGCATATCTTCAAAAATACAAGATGTTATATAGAAATAAAGCATTAATTTTATCCTAAATTAACACCTACATAACACGAGGATAATCTTGCATTAACACTTTCGTAGGTGTAAATTTACACACTATGGCCAACGATAAACTAATTTCTGCTGATGCAATTGCTAAAGGTTTAAAACTCCAAAAGCTTAAACTCTCGGCACTTGCTCCTTTTATACTTAAAGCACTAAAGCTAGAGAAGGTAAATACCTTATATGCTAACCACCAACAAGATACGGGCGCAGTATTTGCTGATGAGATTTTAAAAGAGTTAAGGGTTGATTACGAATATAATCCTGAAGAGTTAAACAATATTCCTAAAAGTGAACCCTTTATTGTAATAGCCAATCACCCTTATGGTGGTATTGATGGGATGATGTTGTTAAAAATAATTACCCAAATGCGGCCTGACTTTAAAATTATGGCTAATTTTTTATTGCAACAAATTCCTCCGCTCAAGGATAATTTTGTTTCGGTTAATCCATTTGAGAGTGTAA
>RDYC01000124.1 GCA_004293295.1 Bacteroidota bacterium | reverse complement strand
TTAAAGTCGCATTCGGCTTTATAGTAGTTTGCTTTAAGAATAAAGAAACCACCACCAAAACGGCTAATATATTGTCCAAACAATTTCGATGCTTTGGTACAATCCCCATTTTTGTATTGATTAAATGCTGCGTCAAAACTTATACTATCTTGATAGGTGGCTGAAATGGTTTTACAATCGGTACTTTTTAAAAACTCCAAATAATCATCCATCTCACCTTTTGAAACATAAATATTTTCAACAATGGTAAGCCCTTGGCGAGCTTCCTCTGAATTGCAATGCTCCAACGCCAATTTTTTAAAGGTGGTTACAGCATCATCCTCATTACCTGAGTTACGCTGTGCCAAACCTTTATATTGTATCGCTTTTCTAATATATGCACTACGTGGGTAGTTTTGAATAATGTTGTCAAAACCTTTTATTGCTTCGGTGTTGTTTTCAATTTGAAGGTTAACGGAGGCTATCTCAAACAATGCATCATCAATGTAGGGAGATTTTTTATAGTTACTGATAATTTGCTCAAGTTCTTTAATTTTATCGGAAGGCTTGCTTAATACGCCATAAATCATGGCTTTTTGATACAAGGCATAATCGCTGCCATTAAGTTTTTTGGTAATAATTTTTTGATAGTAATCTAATGCCCGGTTGTATTCTTTGGCTACAAAATAGCAATCAGCAACACGCATAGACGCATCAGTAAACAACTCAGGATTGTTTTGTGCATGGGGTGTTTCCAAAAAATTGTTGAAGTTGGTTACTGCTTTTTCAAAATCTTCTAGTCTAATGTAGCAATAGGCTATATTATAATAAGCTAAGGGATAGAACCGTGTTTGGTTCACTTCCTTTTCAAATTTAAGGAATTGGGTATAATTGGTAAGTGCTTCGGAAAATCGTCCTTGTTTGTATCCAATTTCTGCTTGCCAAAAGTAGGCCAATGCAAACAGTTTCTTGTCAAAATCAAAGGTTTGTGATTTAAGGAACATTGCATTAGCTTCATTGTAGTTGTTGTTTAAAAACAGCTCTTCTGCATAGTAATACAATACGCGTTGGTAGGTTTGGTTGTTTAGTTCGGTTGGCTTTTTGATGCTTTCAATAACCGCAATAGCCTTTTTATAGTTTCTGGTACTGGTAAGTAAGTCGCCTAATACTCCTCTGGCTTCATCTATATAATTGCTTTCAGGATAATCATTAATAAAACGGGCCAAGTCTTTTAAAGCATCCGGCTGATTTAGCTCATAGCTGATTTTAGCATAATTAAATAAAGCCAGTTCGGTAACTTGTTTGTTAACCCCAATTTTGTAAGCCCTTTCAAATGCAAGTCGTGCTGCTGGCTTATTGTCGGTTTTTATATAACACTCTGCTAAATGATAATGCGAGAACTGCGATGTGGTATCTTGTTTATCGGTAATTTTAACAAATTGCTCGATGGCTTTTTCATAGTTACCACTCGCAAAGTTGGCATATCCGAAACGGTAAATATCGTGTGATGTTAACGGCACAGGAGGATTTGCAGCATATCTGTTTAAGTAGGGGAGTGCCTTATCGAATTTGCCAAGGTAAAAGTAACTTTGTCCAACTATACCGGCTACATCATCGGCTACATCTTTATTGGTTATACTATCGGCAAAGGCTGTTACCTCCTCGTATTTTTTCTTAGAAAACAAAATTTGTGCAATGTACACCTGGGCAAGTGGGCCAAAGGTTTTAGATTGTTTTATGCGTTCAAAGTGTGTGATAGCTTCATCATATTTATTTTCTTTGTAAACTACGTATCCATAGTAATAATTAGCAGGGTCGTAGTACTTATTTTTTTTATCCTTAATGGCAGCAAATGCTGTTTTACTTTTTGCAAAATCATCTGTTTTAAAGTAACAATAACCCTTAACAAAGTAGTATTCGTCTGCCTCTTCACTGGTAAGGCTCAAAGCGTCAACTTGCTCCATGTATTGCACGGCACGTTTGTTGTCTTTGCTCCGGTAAAAGTACCGACCAAGCTGAAAAACAGCTAATTTGGCTTTTGGGTGTTCCGGGTAGTTTTCAATTACCTCGGTTAACACAGCTATAGCATCAGCATTAAATAATTCCATGGCGCAAACACCTGCGTAATATTTGGCGTTAATTACGGTTTCCCTATCGCCTCCATTGTTGATGTATGCTAAAAATAGTTGCTGCGCAGGGGCGTACTTTTCTTTTAAAAAAAGTTCGTATGCATTTTTATAAGTGGTGTAAGCATGCTCATTGTTCAGTGTTTTTTGCGCAAAACCTTGATTAAATAACCATAGCAAAAGAAGTAGGAGATAACATTTATTTCTGTTCATTGTGGTAACTCTCTGCGTTTAAGCTACCGAAACTAATAAGAGTGTGGGTTTTAAAAGCTGAAATTTATCCCCACAGTGGGAATAATGGGCAACTGATTGATGCGGGTGAACCTAGCTCTGTCAAAATAAAAGATATTATCTCTGTTGTAAACGTTGGTGGCCGCAGCTGTTAGCGTGAGGTTTTTATTTTTGGCGAATTTCATTTTTTTAGACACTGAGGCGTCAAGGCGGTGGAAAGTTGGTAGTCGCCCCTTGTTTATATCAGTGTAATACACGCCAATATCGCCATTTTGGTTAATCAAGTTTTGACTGGGACTTTGTCCAACAACTAACCGCTCATAAAAGCCCTGTGTTTGTGTAAAAGGGAAACCAGAACCGAAATTCCAACGAACATTAAAGCTTAATGTTTTGGCTTTGTCGAAGGTGTAAGTTCCAACAAGATTCACATTATGCCTTCTGTCAAAATGAGGCACATAGTTCCTTCTCCCATCAAAACGTTCAACATAGGTTAAGCTGTAAACAGCCCATAAGTACACTTTTTTAAACTCATACTTGTACTTAAAGTCCATACCATAGCTGCTTCCTGTTTCAATGCTGTAATCAAGTCTTAAATATTCAGGTTTGCTCAGCAACTCTTCATCATATATCTTATCTCTGTTGATATTAGTAAGTTGGGTAAACTTTTTGTAAAAGCCCTCTATGTTAATTTCTTGATGTTGTCCAAGGTCAATTTCAATGCCTGCTCCTGTATGCCAAGCTTTTTGCAGTGCTGTTGTAACCTCTTTACCATTAAAAGTACCTGGTAAGTTTTCAGGGCCTGATAAAAAGCCATAAAACAAATTAACCACATCTTGGTCGCTTACCGCACTCAATAAATTTTGCGAGTAAAAACCTCCTGCGGCCTTAACCCTTATTTTATCTGTTAAATTGTATTTAGCTCCTATTCTCGGTTCAGGTGAAACTTCGCCCAATGAAGCGTAGGCTTGAATTCTAAAACTTGGTTCCACAATTAAGCGCCCCCAACTTTTTTTGTATCGAACAAAGCCACAAAGTTCAGTGGTAAATTCTTCTTGTTTCAAGGTGCGTTCACTAACGTTAACATACTCAAAATTGGTGTTAAAACCATTCATTTCAATGCCATATTTAATGTCATCTTTACCGATAAAGTAAGTAAAGTTTAACGCCATATTAAAGCCATTGATGTTACTTTGTCTTGGTCTACCATCCG
The DNA here is from genome assembly GCA_004293295.1 of Bacteroidota bacterium. Taxonomy (GTDB): domain Bacteria; phylum Bacteroidota; class Bacteroidia; order UKL13-3; family UKL13-3; genus UBA6183. The sequence continues at coordinate 132 of RDYC01000124.1, read as the reverse complement.
CCTCTATTTGTTTCATTCTATATTGAGAGTAACCTATAGAGCCGTTAATGAGTGTTGAGCCTTCGGGCACAATATAAAAGTTTGTACCCATACCGGAAGAAGCCCAGTTGTACTGCGTGGTTGGATAATCAA
>RDYC01000123.1 GCA_004293295.1 Bacteroidota bacterium | reverse complement strand
GTTGAAAAAATTGCCATTCAAAATAAAATGCCTAGAACTGAACTGCAAAAACTTCAGCAACGGATAGAAAAACTAGAGTCAAAGATGGGTGCAACCACACAAGTTTTTGACAGGGTGGTAAGTGAGGATGCAAAAGATGATGCCAATACAAAGAATACCAATACCGAAATACAAAAAGACCAATTAATTACCAGTAAAGTATTTGGTTCAGAGTTGTTTAATAATAAGAACCTCACTTTTGAACCGAATTTAAGAATACCTACTCCGGCTAACTACCAGCTTGGGCCTGATGATGAATTAATTATTGATATCTATGGTTACAGTGAGGTGACTTATAAAATAAAGGTTACACCAGAAGGTTATATAAGAATTCCGAATGTAGGATTGGTGCAGGTTTCAGGGAGTACAATTGAAATGGCAAGGCGAAAAATAATCCAAAGCCTTACAAAGATTTATTCAACGATACAAACTCAAGAAACTTCAGTAAACATTACACTAGGCTCTATTCGAAGTATAAAAGTAAATATCTTAGGAGAAGTGAAACTTCCAGGAACATACACCTTAAGTAGTTTAGCAACAGTTTTTAACGCACTTTATGCAAGTGGTGGCCCTAATAAAAATGGGTCATTCAGAAATATTAAACTAATTCGTGGCGGCAAAGTAATAGCCAATGTAGATGTGTATGAGTTTTTATTAAAGGGCGAGGCTAAAGGCAATATAAGGTTGCAAGACCAAGATGTGATTAAAATTAATGCCTATGAAACTAGAATCGAGTTAAAAGGCGAAGTTAAGCGAGAAGGTTTTTATGAGATGCTAAAAACTGAAACGCTTAAAGAAGCAATAACTTATGCCGGAGGGTTTACTGATGAGGCTTACAAGGATAGGATAAAGGTTACCCGCAATACCGGTAAAGAGAGAAGTGTGGCAGATATTCAGGCCGATAAGCTAAACACATTTACAACCCAAACAGGTGATATTTACGAAGTAGGGAAAATATTAAATCGCTACGCTAACAGGGTAGCCATTGAAGGTGCTGTATTTAGGCCGGGAAGTTATGCTTTGGAGCAAGGATTAACATTAGCGAAATTAATTAAGAACGCTGATGGTTTAACAGAGGATGCCTTCTTAACCAGAGGCATTATTTACCGACTAAGAGAGGACAATACCAATGAGTTGTTGAGTTTTGATTTAACCGAAATAATTAGCGGAAAGTCGGATATTGAATTAAAGCGGGAAGACAGGATAGTGATTAATTCAAAGCTTGCTATGCAGGAAAGTCGTGTGGTTACAATACGTGGCGGTATACTAAATGCGGGAGATTACCCTTTTGCAGAAAACATGCGTGTTGAAGATTTGATTGTTGCAGCGGGCGGATTAACGGAAAATGCTTCAGAGAAAAAGATTGATATTGCACGTAGGCTCAAGGGTGATGGTGTTAAATCATCAGCAGAAATTGCGGAAATAATTACTTACAGTGTTAATAGTGATTTAAAAACTAATTCTGCTTTGTTGTTACAGCCTTATGATATTGTAACGGTTTACGCCATTCCGGGATACAGTGCCCAACAAATGATAACACTAGAAGGCGAGGTTCAATTTCCAGGGAAGTATGCTATAAGTAGCAAAACCGAAAAAATATCGGACGTGATTAAGCGATCTGGTGGTGTAACTACCTACAGTTATTTAGAGGGAGCTGTTCTTATCAGGACAAAAGAACTGAATGAGGCAGAAAAGAAAATTCGCCAACAAAAAATAGATGCATTGTTGAAAGATACAAAAGATACGGCACGTGCGCAGGAATTGATTGAAAAACAAATTGGTGGCTTAACTTCAATTGTAGGTATAAACTTAAAAGAAATAATAAACAACCCTAATTCTAAATATGATTTGTTGGTTCAAAATGGTGATATAATAAGTATCCCTACCAAGCGTCAAACTGTTTTGGTTAGTGGAGAGGTCTTGTATCCAATTAGGATTCAATATAAACGAAGCAAAGCCTTGAGCAAGTATGTAAATCAAGCTGGTGGATTTTCACAACGTGCACTAAAACGTGGAAGTTATGTAGTTTATGCAAATGGTGCTGTTAAATCAACACATTCATTCCTAGGGTTAAGGTTTTATCCAAAAATTAAACCGGGGGCCGAAATAATCGTTCCTCCACGTGAAGAACGCAAACGTGCACCAGTTACTGAAATTGTAGGTATAACAACGAGCTTAGCAACCATTGCTGTTTTAATAATTTCTGTTTTAAGATAAAATAATGAGTAAAATTAAGTTTGCGGTTGTAGGTTGCGGGCATATTGGAAAACGCCATGCTGAAATGATTCAGCGTAATGTTGAATCAGAATTAGTAGCTTTGGTTGATGTAAAGGATAAGGAAGCTCTCCAAGTAGATACTTTTAAAGTGCCATTATATCACTCTATTGATCAAATGCTGGCTCATCATCCTGATGTGGATGTGGTGAATATAGCCTCTCCCAATGGTTTTCATGCCGCACAGGCTATGCAATGTTTGGAAGCAAATAAACACGTGGTTATAGAAAAACCAATGGCGTTGACTAAAAACGATGCGGAAAAGGTAATTTTTAAAGCACTTCATCAGCAAAAACAGGTATTTGCGGTGATGCAAAATAGGTACTCGCCACCAAGTGTTTGGATAAAAGAAATGGTATCACAACATAAACTTGGCAAAGTATACATGGTGCAGCTAAACTGTTATTGGAATCGTGATGATAGGTATTATAAAGCTGGAAGTTGGCACGGTGATAAACAACTTGATGGAGGTACGCTATTTACACAATTTTCTCACTTTGTTGATATCATGTACTGGCTATTTGGTGATATCCAAAATATTCAGGCAAGGCTTAATGATTTTAATCACAGTAAGTTAACTGATTTTGAAGACAGCGGGTTTGTGAGTTTTGACTTTGTTAACGGAGGCATGGGTAGCATCAATTATTCAACCAGTGTTTGGGACAAAAATTTAGAAAGTAGCATGACGATTATTGCTGAAAATGGTAGTGTTAAAATCGGGGGGCAATACATGAACGAAGTAGAATATTGCCATGTGAAGGACTATGTTATGCCTAAACTTGAGCCAACAAATCCTGGAAATGATTATGGGGCATATAAAGGCAGTGCACAAAATCACCATTATGTAATAGAAAATGTAGTTGATGTGTTGAAGGGTAGAGCCACAATTACAACCAATGCGCTAGAGGGGCTTAAGGTGGTTGATATTATTGAGCGGATTTACAATGTTTAGTTTAGTGAAAGAATGCTAAAAAAAAGTCCCAAGAGTAGTAATAGCTTATTCTATAAAGTTGCGTTTTACTCTGGTTTATCAACCTTAATAAAGGTTGCCACTTCTTTTTTAACCAACAAAATTGTTGCCATCTATCTTGGGCCTATAGGAATGGGATTATTAGGACAGCTTAACAGTTTATTAGGCATTATTACCCCATTGTCAACCGGGGGCACTAACACAGGAGTTATAAAATACGTTTCTGAATTTGATTCAAATCAGAAGTACAAACAGCAACAGATTATCACTACGTCATTTTTTCTATCAATAATTTGTTCAATAGCAATTGCCATTGCGCTTTTTTCTTTTGCAGAGAGGTTGGCTGTTTTTCTATTTTTGGATATAAATTATAGCTACCTTTTAAACTTAACAGCCCT
>RDYC01000122.1 GCA_004293295.1 Bacteroidota bacterium | reverse complement strand
AGGGATTTTATACACGTGGTTGATTTAGCAAAGGCGCATGTAAAAGCAATTGATTTTCTCTCTAAGAACAACACATCGTATTCCGTTTTTAACATTGGTACAGGCAACGGAAATACCGTTTTGGAGGCCATTGTTGCTTTTGAGAAGGTAAGTGGTAAAAAGTTAAATTATGTGATAGGTCCACGCAGAGAAGGAGATGTGGTGCAGATTTATGCATCATGCGATAAAGCCATTAAAGAATTGGGGTGGAAAGCTGAACGGAGTTTGGAAAATGCCTTGGAAACAGCCTGGAAATGGGAGTTGCATTTAGCGAAGCAACAACATAGTTAATAATTATTTAACTGTTAAAGTAATGACAAAGAAGAAAATCTTAATCACCGGAGGAGCCGGTTTTATTGGTTCGCATGTTGTGCGATTGTTTGTAAACAAATACCCCGATTATCATATTTATAATTTGGATAAGTTAACCTATGCCGGTAATTTAAAAAACATTACTGATATTGAGCATGCACCGAATTACACATTTATAAAAGCTGATTTAGTGAACGCAGAAGAGATTAATGCGTTATTTAACCAACATGGATTTACGGATGTGATTCACTTAGCTGCCGAAAGTCACGTGGACAGAAGCATTACCAACCCATTAGATTTTGTAATGACCAATGTGGTTGGAACGGTAAATTTATTGAATGCCGCCAAAACTGCCTGGAAAGAAAACATGGCGGATAAACTGTTTTACCATGTTTCTACTGACGAAGTGTATGGCAGTTTGCATGATGGAGGGTTCTTTTTAGAAACAACACCTTACGACCCGCAAAGTCCTTACAGTGCCAGCAAAGCAGCCAGCGACCATTTTGTGCGCGCTTACCACAATACCTATAAAATACGGGTGGTTTTAAGCAATTGCTCCAACAACTATGGGCCGAACCAATTTCCTGAAAAGTTAGTGCCACTGTTTATTAATAACATCCGCAACAACAAGCCGTTGCCGGTTTATGGTAAAGGTGAAAATGTGCGCGATTGGTTGTACGTGGTAGATCATGCAAGGGCCATTGACGATGTTTTTCATAAAGGTAAGGTAGGCGAAACTTACAATATTGGTGGCTTTAATGAGTGGACCAATATTGATTTGATTAAGGTAATTTGCAAAGCCATGGACAAAAAGTTGGGTAGAGCTGAAGGCGAATCAGAAAAGCTGATTACTTACGTAACTGACCGTGCAGGCCATGATTTGCGTTATGCCATTGATGCCAATAAAATAATGAATGAACTGGGCTGGAAACCTTCTTTGCAGTTTGAGGAAGGAATAGAAAAAACCATTGACTGGTATATGCAAAACCAACAATGGATGGACGAGGTAACCAGTGGCGATTACCAAAACTATTACACCAACATGTACGCAACCCGATAATTGACAACACCACAATGAAAGGAATTATATTAGCCGGAGGAAGCGGCACCAGGTTACATCCCTTAACGTTAGCGGTAAGCAAGCAATTGATGCCTGTTTATGATAAGCCCATGATTTATTACCCGTTATCGGTGTTAATGTTGGCAGGTATACGTGAGGTGCTCATTATTTCAACCCCACATGATTTGCCGGGCTTTAAAAAATTACTGGGCGATGGCAGCCAAATTGGTTGCAGGTTTGAGTATGCAGAACAACCTAGCCCGGATGGACTTGCTCAGGCATTTATTATTGGGGAACAATTTATTGGTAAAGATAAGGTGGCATTGGTGCTTGGAGACAATATTTTCTTCAGTGCGGGGCTAAGTCAACTGCTAAAGGAAAACAATAACCCAGATGGAGGTGTTGTATTTGCCTATCATGTAAACGACCCTGAGCGTTATGGCGTGGTTGAATTTGATGAACACATGAATGCTTTAAGTATAGAAGAAAAGCCTAAAGAGCCTAAATCTAATTATGCAGTTCCTGGGTTGTATTTTTATGATAACGAGGTGGTGGAAATAGCAAAAAATATCAAACCATCACCACGCGGAGAGCTTGAAATAACAGATGTAAACCGTGTTTATTTGGAGCGCAAAAAATTAAAAGTGGGTGTGCTTAAACGCGGAACAGCTTGGTTAGATACGGGCACATTTGCTTCACTGATGCAAGCAGGGCAATTTGTACAGGTGTTGGAAGAGCGACAAGGATTAAAGGTGGGTTGTATAGAAGAAATTGCCTTTAAAAATGGTTGGATTGATACCAACCAATTAATGGTAGAAGCTCAAAAATTATTAAAAAGTGGCTATGGCCAGTACTTGATGAATTTAATTAAAAAGAAATAATATGAACGAACAGCACGAAGCATTGAAAAAGTTTAGCTACCAAATTGGCTACTCTGTTAAAAATTACAAATCGCATGGATTAAAAGCAACGGATTACAATGCCATTGTAATTGCCGGCCTTGGAGGAAGTGGTATTGGAGGTCAAATAGTTAAAGCATTTTTCACTAACGAAATGCCCGTTCCGGTTACTTGTGTTGCCGATTATCATTTACCCGCTTTTGCTAACGAAAAAACATTGGTTATTGCTTGTTCTTATAGCGGAAACACAGAAGAAACCATCAGTGTTTTTCATGAAGCATTGGAACGCAAATGTACCATTTTAACCTCAACCACGGGAGGTAAATTGGCCGAATTGGCAAATGCAAACCAAAAGTATATGTTGCAGATTGAGCCGGGATTTCAGCCACGCATGGCACTTGGGTTCTCACTAACCTATTTGGTGTTGATGATGGGAGAATTGTTGGGTAAAGACTTGAAAGAAGAAATGACCAATGTGTGCAATGCTTTTGTTGATTTCCAAGAGTATTTTGATGAGGCTACAGCTTTATTTGAAGACATTAAATCAAAAGCCAAAAGCAAGTTTGTAGTTTTGGCCGATGGCCCATGTGAGCCTTTGGCGATTAGGTTTGCACAACAAGTACAGGAAAATGCCAAACACGAGTGTTTTGTGCATGTAATACCTGAAATGAACCACAACGTGATAGAAAGTTATTACGGAACGCTGGATAGTGTGTTCTTTTTGTTGAATGCCAATCAAAATGATAGGGTTACTTCGCGATTTGAATTTATGAACGGATTACTGGAAGTTCAAAATCATAAAATAGTTTCAATTGATTTAGAGGCATACAATTGGTTAAACATATACCAATTGATTTACCGTTTAGATTGGTTAACCCTGTTTGTTGCAGATGAAAGAAGAGTTGATTCTTTAAATGTTCCAAACATCAAGTCATTAAAAGAGTTTTTAGATCCGGCATAGGGATAGGTTGGTGTTGTTTGGCTAATTAAGTATGAGTATTCTCAATAAATTGTTTTCTTCTAAACCAAAGTTTGCTGATGCAAATTTTGTAAATCCTATAACTACGGAATTGCATAGTCATCTCATTCCTAATATTGATGATGGTGTACAAAGTTTGGAGGAGAGTATTGCAGTAATAAAGCATTTTGCAGACAACGGATATAAGAAGGTAATTACGACACCGCATATTATGGGCGATTTTTATAAAAATGGCCCCGAAAATATTTTCCCTGCTTTAGAATTAATTCGTGCAGAATTAACAAGCAGGGAAATTAATATTGAACTGCATGCCGCAGCTGAGTACTTGATTGACGACCAATTTGAACGAAAAATTAAAGAGGGTAACTTACTCACTTTTGGAGACAGGTATGTGCT
>RDYC01000121.1 GCA_004293295.1 Bacteroidota bacterium | reverse complement strand
CAAGCAGGTTGAGCAACCTAAAACCGACATTACTGCCGGCTTCCTGTTAGATTATTCATTGAGTAAACACTGGACAATTTCCAGTGGGGTATTTATCACCAACTTTAAAATGGAGATGACTTACAATACCACTCCAACCAATTTGTCGTCACAAAAGGAGCCCAATGCACGTTACATCCATCCAAATGATAGCATCTATGTTGGATCGGGTGAGTACAAGCAGCGAATACAATACAGTTGGAATGAGATACCGCTATTGATTACTTTTAACATCAATCCGGAAAAACGTTTAAGTTATGAGCTTAAATCGGGATTATCCTATGCTATTATTAATACAGTGGATGCCAATATGATCAGCTACAACAATGTAGGAGTATTGGTACTTAAGGGCAAAGAATCTTTCCCTCAAATCGGCAACTCTGTTTTTGCCCATGTTTATGCAGGTGTTACCTACCGCATTAACGATAATGTTTCTTTAACCGCCACTCCTTACATCAGGTATAGCCTAAATAGCATGGTTAAAAATGATAACTGGGTACAGCAACGTCCTTACTTAACCGGAATGAGCCTTAGTTTACGCAAGTATTTTTAACTTGTACTTTATACAAAAGGATGTTAACTTTACGTTATGCAATAAAACGTAAGGCCATGAAATCGCTAAATTTAAATTGGTTTTTTGAGAACCAACCGGATTTTGAGTACAAAAAGTACCTATTATTAGCTTATCTCCAACACGTACATCATCAGTTTAACCAAACCAAACTGTATCCTGCTTTGGCAGATTTGGTTGCACACTACCGTAACCTTAAACAGTTTAAAAAAAGTAAGGATGAACTTTATGAGGTTTTCCCCAATCAAATTGACCAACTGGACTTGCAGCAGTTTAAAATCTCCTTTTCAAAAGTCATTTCTAATGATGAACTGATGAATCACTTAGAAGAAATTATTGACTTTAGTTTACCCGTTATCCAAAAACATATTGATGAAGGAAAAGAAATTTATGATTTTGTAGAAAAAGAAATTGTATTGGCTCCGGTGGGTATACTGCCTATTTATAGAAATGAAGGGTATTTGCTGGTGAAGCAGCAGGACATCCGAGTTTATGAATACGCTGTAAAATTATTTGTGCATGAGGACATTGATTACAGAGCCATTAATGCCACTTACATTACTGCCTACGAACATAACTTTGTTAACACCTGTGAAAATATCAAAATTGACATGATTAGAAACCGAAAAAAGCTGCCCAATCCTGCTACTTTTTTTGTTGAAACGCGGTTTGATTATCCGATAGAAGACACCCTTTTACCAATTACTAAAAGGTTATTAATAAAATACCTGGCCTAAGTGCTAATTTAACTCATAATTGGTAAATTGCGTATATGTTGATGATGGATCCTCCGCTTCTATTGCTAAATGAAATGCGGCCCTTACTGGCAAAAAAAGCAGTAGAAAACATCTTTTTTAAAAAGCACCTGCGCCAACACAGTTCAATTGTGATTGATGAATTTATTCATGAACTAAATGCTAAGATTGCCCCCAAAATTAATTGTTTGGCATGTGCCAATTGTTGCAAAAATCTTGAACCCGGCATAGAGGATAACGAATTGGAAAAATTGGCCGAACTTGCCGGAACAACCACAGAACTTTTTAAAAGTAGTTTTGTCGGCTTTGATGGAGAAACACTTTTTTTAAAAACAAAGCCTTGTACTTTTCTTAAAGAATTTGCTTGTGAGATTTATACGAACAGACCCGGAGCTTGCAAAGGGTTTCCACACTTGGATGGCAAAGACATGAAGTATAAGAGAAGTTTATGGACCAATTACACCATATGCCCCATCGTATTTAATGTAGTAGAACACCTCAAAATGAAGCTGAAATTTAGCCATGCAGCCTAATCCCTCTTTTGTGCAATTTGCAATGGCCAATTATGGTAAAGAGCGACTCATGAATAGCTTTCCTTTTAAGTGTTTTGCTTTTAACAATGGCCAATTGTTGGTTTGCTACATTGATTTAAAAACCTATATCAACCAATCTTGCCCACCCAATTATTTTGAACAACTGCCCACCCTCGAAAAAGATGCACGGTTGATTTTGGTTTGGGAAGACGTTTGGATAACCCAAACCGACTTGGTAAAACAACGTATTTTTGCTTTACTCGGACAAAGTAAAAGGGTACACGCTCGCCAAACCCAGGTTGTTAGAATTGATAAACAAACAGCCTTTACTTTTCTAGAAAAAAACCATTTGCAAGGGCCTACCTCAGCTTACTATAAATTTGCTTTGATGGCTAACCACGAAATACTTGCAGTTGCTACATTTAGCAAAGCAAGAATAATGCATGACGGCCCAACTTATTACCGCAGTTTTGAGTTGGAACGTTTTGCAAATCTTTCTGGCTTTACTGTAGTGGGCGGTTTAAGTAAACTCTTGCATCACTTCATGTCCAATCATCAGGTTAAACACGTAATGACGTATGCGGATAGGGATTGGAGTAGTGGTAATAGCTACCTTAAACTGGGGTTTGTTCAACAAGGTTTTTATCCAGCTACTTCATTGTATGTTCACACCAAAACTTTCACACGTTTTTTCCCTAACCGCTTATCGGTGCATCAGCAGCAATCAACTGATTTTATAAAAGTGTATAATGCAGGAAGCATAAAATTTGTACTTAATCGCCCTTAAATTGTACTTTCGCCATCATGTCAACGCCCAATTTACTGGTAATTTTAGGAGCAACCGCAATGGGAAAAACAAGATTGGCCGCTTATGCTGCCTATCAATTGGGTGGCGAAGTATTGAGTGCTGACAGCCGACAAGTGTACAAAGGACTTGATATTGGCACCGGGAAAGACTATGGTGATTATACCGTACAAGATTTTGCAGTTCCTTACCATTTAATTGACTTGATGGATGCCGGAAAAACTTATCATGTAAACCAGTTTAAACATGATTTTTTTACTGCATTTAAACAACTGCAACAGCGTTCGGTAATGCCCATTTTATGTGGCGGTTCAGGGCTGTATATAGATGCCGTGCTGCGAAATTTAGCGTACACCAGCATCCCCAATAATTTTCAACTGCGCGCATCTGTTGCTAAGCTCAACCATAATGAATTGATTGCCTACTTTAATACTTTACCTGCAACCGAGTTTACTGCTAAAGCCGATTTAACAAGCATCAAAAAAACGATTCGAGCTATAGAAATTTGTGATTACTTGAATCAATATGAGTTTATCCCGATTGAATATCCTACCCTGAAACCGGTTATTTTTGGCCTGCACTCAACTGTTGAATGGCGAAGTCAACGGATTTTAGCACGCTTGCATCACCGCTTAAACAACGGGCTTATTGAGGAGGTGCAAGGATTATTGGATAAAGGAATAGATGCCGAACAATTGATTTATTATGGCCTGGAGTACAAATTTGTTACCCAACACCTTTTGGGTGTAATGAGTTATCAGGCGTTGGAAGAATTATTGGGTAGAGCCATTATTCAATATGCCAAACGACAAATGACCTACTTTAGGAAAATGATGCGCGATGGCCACCGCATCCATTGGATTGATGCTACATTGAGCTTAGAAAACCAGTTTGCTGAAATAAAACAACACTTGCATGAAAACAAATAAGCCAACTTTTGAGGCTGTAAAAACTGTGCATATTTTTAAATTTGCCAAAACAGATATGATGATATAATGGC
>RDYC01000120.1 GCA_004293295.1 Bacteroidota bacterium | reverse complement strand
AGGTGTCGCGAAGGGAGAAGTCGGTTTTGCCGTAGCCTTCGCGCTTGAAGGTGAAAACAGCGTTGGGGCCGCATTCGATTTCGCCGTCGGTCATGCGGGTGAAGTGCACGCCCAAGAATGGGAAGTCGGGGTTCGGGACCGGATAAATAAGGTTCTTGACTTTGTGTTTGGCTTCTGGGGTGAGTTCGTAGTAGTCTCCGCGGAAACCAACCACTTGTTCTTTGAGGCCAACGCCGTCCTTGCGCGCCAAGCGGTCTGCTTGTAAACCGCCGCAAAATACGAGGTAGCGCGCCTCAAATTTTCCTTTGGTGGTAAAAATTGTGCTACTCGCCTCCCCTTTTTCGATGCCTTGTACTTCGCATTCCAAATGCATGGCACTTTGGTTAATAAGGGTAACCAATTGAGGAATGTTTTCGGCTGTTAAGGCTACGCTAAACTTTAAGATAAATTCTTTTTCTTCATCGCTTAACCTCAATAAATCGGGATTACCGTATTTGTATATCAATGCGGATCTGAGCATGTGTTGGCAGTAATTGAGGTAACTTTTGAGAAATTCTCTGCCTTCGCTTGCTGTTTGTTCAACCCACAGGTTGATTTTATCCAATTCTCTCCTGGCATTAAAGCACAAGCGCATCCAAGAGGTAAACAATTCAAAATAGTTGGCATGCCCTGCTTTAAGCATATTTGCTGCTTGCACCAAACTTCCCTCCGATATACGTGCAATGCTTTGAGCTACATGGTTTTCAGCCCCTAATTGTTGGGTGAGGTAAGCTGCCACATCCTCCTCTTTTAAGCGAGGTATTCGCAGCATTTGTGTCCTCGAAAGAATAGTGGCAATGACCTTATCAGCATCTTGTGCTACCAGTAATATTAAGGTTTGTAGGGGTGGTTCTTCCAGCAACTTCAACAGGATATTGCCCTCTAGTCGTAAATATTCAGGAAGCCAAACAATAACTGTTTTAAATTTGGCCTCATAAGGTTTAAGGCCAAGTTTACGAATAATATCCCTACACTCTTCGGCTGTAATATTGCCTTGCTTTTTGCCCTCTGAGTCTAAACTAAGCAGCCAATCAAGCTCGCTCATATTGGGGTTTGCCAAAAAGGCACTGCGCCACTCTTCAATAAACTCATTACTTAATTTTTTCTTTTCAATTGCAATTGTAGGGAAAGTAAAATGTAAGTCGGGGTGAATAAGTTTTCCGAATTTTATGCAGGATGAACAAACACCACAGCTATCATTAGGAGTTGGGTTTAAACAGTTGATAAATTGAGTATAAGCCAAAGCCAGAGGAAGTGCACCAACACCCTCAGCACCCAAAAACAATTGGGTATGGCTGATTCTACCGTTGTTTACGGTTTGTATCAGTTGTTGTTTTATCGCGTCCTGTCCAATTATTTCTTTAAACTGCATAATAAGTGCGTGAAAATAGCAAGAACAGTGTAAAAGAATAAAGGCAGTTGATAAAAACTGGGTAAAGTGCTTAAAATGGGGATAAGAAAAGCGAACAAATTGCGTTTTTTGCTGCGTATGACTAAAGAAAACAATACTGAACAACAAGCAATTTATTTAATTGCTGAGAATTTAATGATTGATGTGGAGCAAGAAACATTAAACCAAACCATTGCAGACGCTTTGAATCTATTACATAAGCTACCAGAAGAACAATCAAGTACTAAAGAAGATATTGCGAGCAGCTAAATTTCTTTGCGTAAGCGGGCAACCGGTATATTTAATTGCTCACGGTACTTGGCTACGGTTCGTCTGGCTATGTTGTATCCTTTTTCTTTTAAAATCTCCATTAATCTTTCATCAGGTAAAGGTTTATGTTTATCTTCCGATTCTATTGCATCTTTTAAAATTTTCTTTACTTCTCTGCTGCTTACTTCCTCACCATCTTCGTTTGTAATACCTTCGCTAAAAAAGAATTTAAGAGGAATTACGCCAAAATCCGTTTGCACATATTTGCTGTTGGCAACCCTGCTTATGGTTGAAATATCCAGTCCAACCCTTTCGGCAATATCTTTTAATATCATCGGTTTCATTTTGGCTTCATCACCATCCTTAAAATACTCATATTGGTATTGCAATATGGCATTCATGGTAAGCAACAAGGTTTGTTGTCGTTGTCTTATGCTGTCAATAAACCAGCGGGCACCATCGAGCTTCTGCTTAATAAACTGAACGGTTTGCTTAAGCTCTTTGCTTGGATTAGGATTTGCATCATATCCCTTTAAAGTTTCCATGTAGTTTTTACTGATGCGTAAGTCTGGCGCATTTCTGGCGGTTAGTTGAACCTCTAATCTGCCATCATGGTCAACAAGCACAAAATCAGGATTAATGTATTGTGGTTTGGTAGAAGCAGCACTCTCTCCGGGTTTAGGATTAAGGTGTGTAATTACGGTTATGGCATCCTTTAATTCAGCATCTGTAATTTTGTAATGCTTAATCAATTTTTCGTAATGCTTTTTGGTAAAATCATCAAAGTAGTCACGTAAAATGTTTTCGGCAAGCACCACTTCTTTTTTCTGGTGGTTTTTGCGTTTTAGTTGTAATAATAAACACTCCTGAAGTGTGGTGGCTGCAATCCCTGCGGGGTCAAGTGACTGAATTTTGTGAAGGCAAACTTGCATCTCTTCCAAAGTTGCATCAACATTTTGGGCAAAAGCCAGGTCATTAATAATAGCGTTCAAATCTCTGCGCAAGTAGCCATCATCATCAATAGTGCCAATAATTTGCTGGCCTATTACTTCTTCCCGTTCATTAGTTGCAATGGCAATAAACTGCTCCAATAAGCTTTCATGAAAACTGGCTGCTTCTGCAAAGGGAATGTCTTTCCGCTCTTCCTCTTGCCCCTCATCGCTTAAATGAAAACCTTCCGAGTCATAATCATCATTTACGTATTCTTTTACATCAAAAGCTTCGTCAGTTAAATAATCTTCAACAGAAACATTGTCTGCTGCTTCAGTGCCTTCGGCAATTTCTACTTCATTTTCAGCTAGCTCCTTAGGCGCAGCATCCTCGTCATCTCCCTTTAAAAGTGCGGGGTTTTCTATTAACTCATCATCTATACGCTGCTGTAAATCAACAGCATTAAGCTGAAGCAGCTTAATAAATTGTATTTGCTGCGGAGAGAGCTTTTGCAGTTGTTTTTGCTGTAATCCTTGCTTTAACATAAAATAGCTACACTAAAAATTATGCCAATGTTTATTTTGCCAAGTAAACACTAGTAGTTAAATATTATTATTTTCGCACGTTCAACATTAGATAACAAAAGTAACAAATGTATATTAAAGATTTAAGTAAATACGAAGGAGCGGTAATTACGTTAAAAGGATGGGTGGCCAACAGGCGTGAAAGTAAAGGGTTGGTTTTTATTGTGTTAAGAGATGGCTCAGGGTTGTGCCAGTGCGTTGTTGATGCATCAGCCGTAAGCGAAAACGTTTTTGAAAACGCACGTAAAGCATCCTTGGAAACATCCGTTATCATAACAGGAAAAATAGTTAAAGACGAAAAACAAATTGGTGGCTATGAGTTGCAAACAACAACTCTTGAACTGATTCAGGTAGCCATAGATTACCCTATTGCCAAAAAAGAGCATGGGGTTGAGTTTTTAATGGATAACCGCCATCTGTGGTTGCGCAGCCAACGCCAATGGGCCATTATGCGCATCAGAAATACCATTATTTTTGCCATTCATAAATTTTTTCAGGGTGAAGGTTTTTTGCAAATGGATGCTCCTTTGTTTACT
>RDYC01000119.1 GCA_004293295.1 Bacteroidota bacterium | reverse complement strand
GTAGAAGATACCGGAATAGGAGTTGACCCGAATAAGTTGCATCTTATTTTTGATGAGTTTACGCAAGCTGATAAAACCACCAATAGAATTTACGGAGGAACGGGTTTAGGTTTATCCATTTGCAAAAAACTGGTTGAACTTCAAGGAGGACGTATTTGGGTTGAAAGTGAACCTTTAGCCGGAAGCAAATTTATTTTTGAACTAAGCTTTATTAAAACAGATCAGGCTGATTTGGTATTAAGGCAGCCCAAGGTAATTGATAAGAGTATTATTAAGCCCATTAAAATATTACTGGCGGAGGACAATGAGATTAACCAGTTTATTGCCCAATCTATGTTGCAAGAGTGGGGTTTTGAAGTGCATGTTGCCAACAATGGATTTGATGCAGTTAATCAAGCAAACAAACTGGTGTTTGATGTAATTTTAATGGATGTACAAATGCCTGAAATGAATGGTGTGGAAGCTACCAAACAAATCAGGAAAATAGAATCATCAGGCAAGCACCATACACCCATTCTGGCCCTTACAGCCAATGCCTTAAAGGGCGACCGTGAAAAGTACATTGATGCAGGAATGGACGACTATCTCTCTAAACCTTTTGAAGAAGATGAGCTTTATTATAAAATTGCACACTTGCTTAAAGTACCCATTCGGTATTTAGATGAAGACATTAAGGTTACCGTAAAAGAAAACAATGCTTCTTACTATAGTCTTCATAAATTAAATGCCATTGCAAAAGGTGATGAAGCGTTTATTACCAAAATGTTATTGTTGTTTTTAGAAACAACCCCCGAGTTATTGCAACTGTTACAACAAGCTTTTACAAATAAACAGTGGGAAGAATTAAATGCAGCAGCGCATAAGCTTAAACCAACCGTTCAAACCATGGATATAAAAGCCATTGAAGCGGATGTAAAACAAGTGGAAAAGCTTGCCTTAGGTAACCCAAACCCGCATATCATTGCGCCTCTCATTCATAAAATCATCACCGTACTTGAACAAACGATGGTTCAGGTAAAAAAAGACATGGATAAAAGAAACACCTAGTTTTTCCCAAACAACCATTTTTTTCTCTCAATTTGGGAATTTCATCCAAACTCCGTTTTCCCGCAAAACCAGCCAATAGCCTTATTATCTAGGCTCTACCATTGCTTGGGTAGTTTGGCACATTCATGGTACAGCAGTTACAAAACAATGTATTATGAAAAATCAACTTGTTAAAGTATTTGTTGTTGAAGACAACCTGATTTACCAAAACCTGCTCACTTACGACTTATCGGCAAACGGTTTTGAAGTGATTGCATTTACCAAAGGAGAAGACGTTATTTCTGCGCTGCACCAATTACCTGATGTGGTTATACTGGATTACAAACTTGCAGGAAGTATGAATGGCATGGATGTATTAAAAGGCATTAAAAGTATTAACCCGGGTATTCAAGTTATTATCCTATCTGAACAAAGCGATTTAGAAGTGGCCATAAACACTTTAAAATATGGTGCTTTTGATTATGTTGAAAAAACAGATCATGCCAGTGCTGAAATCATCAATATCATTAGCCGTTTTATTGCATTAAAAAATGAAGCAGCAGCCTCGTATAGAAAAAAAGTAATTGCCCGAAGAAGCTTGGTGATGACAGGTGTATTGGCCTTATTATTAATCGGTGTACTCACGTTGTTGTTGTAATCATGAAAACCCCTGTACCAATTCTTTTAATACTGCTGCTTTCAGCACTTTTGTCTTGTCAATCTAATCGCTTGTTCAAGACCTCACTCCCTATAAAAGATAGTGTGAACTACGCAGCCGACTCTGCATTTGAGCACCTCATCAAGCCGGATGATAAACTGAGCATCAGCATTTGGAACCACGATGACTTAAGTGTGGGCTCCATTTTTGGCATATACAACTCCAACGAAGTTTATGGAAAATGGTTATTGGTTGATAAAAAAGGAGAGGTAGCTGTACCAGCCGCTGGCAAAATTAAACTTGCGGGATTAAGCACCCGACAAGCTGCTGATACCTTAAAGATATTGCTGTCTCATAAAATTGTGAATCCGGTAATTGTGGTGCGTGTATTAAACTTACAGGCAACCGTTTTGGGTGAAGTAAAAAATCCGGGAGTGTTTATGCTGGAAAAAGAACGCTTTCCGGTTTAGATAAATCAACCACTATTTCTGATAACATGGGCATGAAATCAGAAATAGTGGTTGATTTATCTAAACCGGAAAGCCCATCAAACCCCTACCCCATGATTAAGCCGAATGATGTGGTTTACATTGGTCCACGAGGAACACAGGTGTTTGATAAACAATTGGGTTCTATTATTCCTATAGCCAGTTTGCTTTCAAGTTTAGCCTTAGTATTTACCGTATTAACCCGATAGTTATGTTAAACAAAAACGACATCAGAAGTATCATACTGCCTTTGGTTAAAGGGTTGCCTATTATACTAACAACACTAGGTTTAGCTGTTTTTATTGCTATACGTACCATTAATTACAGCGTACCCATGTATGAGGCTACGGCCAAAATAAAATTAGATGACCAACAATTTGGGGTATCGCATAACAATTTGTTTAAGGACTTTGATATGTTTAGCTCTGTTAATAAAATTGATGCCGAAGTTGAAATACTGAAATCGCAATTGTTATTAAGCAAGGCATCACAGCACATGCATGATGATGTGCGTTATTACCGCCATGGGAACATTAAAACCAGCGAAATGTACAAGGCATCTCCTTTTAAGGTTACCTACGCCATTAAAGATAGTGCTTGTTACCAAACCACCTTCTACTTAAATATTGAAGACACCGGCCACTTTGTATTAAGCTATACTTATGGCAATAAAACAACATCAATACCAGGTACATTTAATGTACCCATAAAAACCCCATTGGCTGAGTTAATGATTGGCTTGACCAATGCAACTGTAAGCAGTGGAGAAGTAAAGTTGGTTGATCAATTCTCCTTTGTGGTGTTATCAAAAGAGCAACAGCTTAAATCAGTAAACGAAAAACAACTTGATGTGAAAGCACTTGATAAAGACATTCCCATTATTCGCCTATCATACCGCAGTGAAGTTCCTGAAAAATCTGCCGACTTTGTTAATGCCCTAGCTAAGGCGTACATCAATGATTATGTGAGTAGCAAAGCTGCTGCTGCCGAAAAAACCGTTGTATTTATTGATAAAAGGCTTGAACAAATTGCCATGGAATTGGATCGCTCTGAAAAGGATTTACAACATTTTAAATTAGAAAACCATGTGGTAAATACTTATCAAGAAACAGAAACCGGACTAAAGAAGTTAAGTGAACTGCGCATCCAACAAACCAATTTAGAAATGAATGAAACCGCGTTGGATGAATTGCATGATTACATTACCCGAAACCAACACTTTGATCATGCAGCACCGCATGTTGGTTTTGGCGATTTATTGTTTACAGAATCTATCAAAAACTTGCGGCTGTTTACCAATGAAAAACGCGACTTATTAACTCGCTACACCGCTGACAACGAAAAAATAAAAAATATAGATGCCAAAATTAATGATTTAAAAAAGTACATCATCGAAGCCATTAAAAACTCCAAAAAAGACATCAATATCAAAAAAAGAGAACTGGATGCAGCCGTTGAATTGGCCTCACATGAGTTTGACGGATTACCTATAAGAGAAAGGAACCAAGTGATATTGGAGCGTAAATTCCGGTTAAACGAAAAAATGTATAATTTTCTCTCAGAGAAAAAAATGGAAGCTATGGTGGCCCAAAATGCCAACCTTTGTTTTCACCGCATCATTCAATATGCCGATACTCCCTTAAAACCTGTTTCACCCAATAAAACATTAATTGTTTTTGTTGCCGGGTTCTTGGGTCTTTTTGTGGGTATTGGAATGGTATTTTTAATTCATACCGGCAGGGGAAGAATCGAATCTCGCTTTGAAATAGAAAAACATAGCAGCCTACCGCTTGCAGGCATTATTAAAAGAAGTGTGCAACCAATTGATACGGCTTTAATATTTAACAACCTGGTAAAAAACTTACAACTATTAAATAAACTAAGCGCAGGTAATGTGATAACCGTTACTTCTTCCATTCACCAAGAAGGAAAAACACATACCGCACAACATTTGGCAAATGCGGCATCCCAAATCGGGTTTAAAACGTTGTATATCAAAGCCGATACCTTAAGTGAAAACACGGCTCAACATCAAACCGGATTAATTGAGTTGTTGGCTCAACCCACATTGGTTCATACATTTATTGCACAACAAACCCAACACCTTGCACACTTAGGTTTAGGCAACTATCATCACACACAAGCACATCTCTTAAATATCAATGCCATCTCTTTATTAATTGATGAGCTAAAAACAGCCTTTCAATTGATTATCATCGAAGCCCCTTCATCAACACTTACCGTTGATGCCATTACTTGGATGAAACTTGCAGATACCACACTTTACCTTACCCGACACAACAGCAGCAACTTTAAATACCTTGCCAATGCCGAATACATTGCACACGAATACCAAATTAATAACATCAACTTGGTGTTAAATGATTACAGCGGTTCTTCAAACTTTAACGGACTTTTTTCAGGTGCCTTATTCACCAACCTCACTTTTTGGCAGCGCATTAAAAACAGGATGGAGATTCCGGTTGCTTTTTTATCCAACCTTAAAAAAGTATCATGAAAAAACTACTCCAACACCAAACCGTGGTGAGCTTAGCAGACCAAGCCATGTTAAGTGGAAGCAACTTTTTGTTGGGTGTTTGTATTGCCCGATTTTTAGGAATTACAGTTTTGGGGGAATACGCCTTAATGATGTTATACATTATGCTGATAATGGGTTTACAACAAGCTTTTATCGTAAACCCCATGCAACAACTTTCAGCCAGGGCCAATATTGCTTTGCTAGGTTACCTTAAACAAGTGCAGGTGCTACAACTTGTCATTTCGCTGTTATCCGCTTCCGGGCTAACACTTTTTTTATCATTAAGTAATGCCATTACAGTTGTTGAGCCTTGGGTACTTTTTCTCTTTACCTTCTTTTTACTGTTTAATGAAACCAACAGGAAATCATTATACCTCAGCCATCATAACTTACTTATTTTAGCCACTTCTTTTATCAGCAATATTATTCCATTAATCATCCTTTTTATTTTATCCATTTATAGCACACTCCAACTGAATGAAGCCCTATTTATTCAATCCTTTTTTTACGCCTTAGGTGCTGCTGTTGGCTCTTTCCCCTTTTTGTTAAAAAACCACACTGATGCTTATGTTATCATTGTAATAGAACACTTCAATAAATCGGTTTGGTTAACAGGAACTTCATTGTTACAATGGTTCTCCGGAAATTTTTTCATGATTGCGGCAAATCAAACTTTAGGCAGTACCGCTTTAGGAGCAATTAAAATGGCACAAAACCTACTTGGGCTGTTAAATGTAATGTTACTTGCTTTGGAGAATCACTTTCCGGCCAATATTGCACGGCTGTTTTTATTGGAAAACCACACCGAGTTAATCCGTTACATGAAGTCGTTTTTTAAACAGTACCTGTTCATTTCAGTGGCTCTTTTAATAGGATTATTGCTCTTTACCAACACCATTATTTTTTATGTATTTGGCCCGGCATTTATTCCTTACGCTTGGGTGGTGTATGGGTTTGTTGCCATTTACCTTGTGGTGATTATTGCAACGCCTTTGCGCATTGCTGTGCGGGTGTTAAACAAGCAGCAGGCCATTTTTTGGGGATACCTTGCCTCTACTGTTTTTGCATTGGCATTTGCAGATACCATGGTACAACACTTCGGAATAAGTGGCGTAATTATCGGCTTTGGCATCGGTCAAGTGATGATGTTGGTGGCTTACAGCATTGGGTTTAAACAAATTATTTTCCGCATTCCAAACTAAACCCTAATTACTCTTTAGCGATTTTC
>RDYC01000118.1 GCA_004293295.1 Bacteroidota bacterium | reverse complement strand
ATGCCTCCCAAACCATTTCGCGTTACA
This sequence comes from Bacteroidota bacterium, assembly GCA_004293295.1. GTDB lineage: Bacteria > Bacteroidota > Bacteroidia > UKL13-3 > UKL13-3 > UBA6183. The sequence goes on along the minus strand of RDYC01000118.1, from coordinate 3,773 downwards.
TAGGAGGTGTTTATGTTGATAGGCATATGGAAGGAAACAAACCGGCTTATACTCCGGTGGCTTTTGCTGACCAAAAAAGGGCAATGGCCGCTTTAAGCCAGCATTTGTTTGCTCCAAAAGCATTTGACGCAGCCGGTGGGTTGTACCAAAACTTACAGTTGCAACGTAGGGGCTTTAACTTTTTCAATAGTCCTGATGACCCTAAAATTCATGATAGGGTTTTGCTGATTCAAAGCATGGTAATTGATCATTTATTGGCATCAACCACTTTGGAGCGAATTACCGACAGCCGCTTGTATGGCAATAAGTACGGTGTAGTTGATATGCTAACAGAATTAACCAATGCCTGTTTTAGGGAGGATTTGGCCGCTAACGTAAATACATTCCGTCAGAACTTGCAGATTTATTATGTAAAGGAATTGTGTGGTATCGCATCAGTAAAAAGTGCCAACAACTCGTATGATAACATGGCAAAATCTGCTGCCATCGGACAACTGAAAAGCATCAAACAAATGCTTGCCGGTGTGGCGGTTAATGCAGAAGTGAAGGCCCACCGTGAACATGTGTTGTTACTTATTGACGAAGCATTATCAAGCAAATAGATGCATCGCTACAAATTAGGGTTAGGTATTGTATTTATCATGTTATTATTTACAGATATGATGGCTCAGCAAGGAGATAGTACGCGTTTTTTTGAAGGTAAAATGAAACGAAGCGATCTGGAACCATTTAGTTGGTTTGCGACAAATTATAACCAATATAAACCTTCCATGAGTGTGGTTGAAAAACTTGCTACTCATAAAAAATGCAGTGTGTTGGTGGTGCTTGGCACGTGGTGTAGTGATAGCCGGGAACTGGTTCCTGAGTTGTTTAAAGTAATGGATTTGCTGGGGTGGGAACAGGTGGAACTGATAGGGGTTGATAAAAGCAAAAAATGCAGTACGGTTGACATCACGCCTCTGAATGTAGAATATGTGCCGTTGATTTTGTTGTTTAAGGATAAAAAATTAAAGGGTAAGATTGTGGAAACCACTAAAAAATCAATTGAAGAGGATTTGCTGGAATTGTTGGAAGAAGGGCAGTTGCAAAAGTAAATAATGAAGGTTTCTTACAGCACAAAGGCCGCATGTATTTTACATGCGGCCTTTGTAGTTTATTCCCTTAAAGCTTTTTAATCCAATCCTTCTTCATTAAAAACAATACCGAAGTGTGTTAACTCATTTAAAATAGGGGTATACAATTCAGGGCTTAACGGAATTTGTACCCCGCGAAGTTTAATCTGATTGTTTAATACTAACTTGGCAGCAATACCCATTGGTAAACCAACGGTTTTGGCCATGGCCGTTAATGTTTCGTTCTCTCCTTTAACAACTAGCGAACTGGTGATGTGTTGTTTTCGGTTGTTTATAGTAGCTTCAAAAACGTGTTGCATCACAATCATATCCAACTCGCCTTTTTGCAGTTTCCACTTTTGTTGCAACAGCATTTGCAAAATGGCAGCAGGCGTGGCTTCGCGTAAGTTAATTGGCGTATCTTCAAAAATACCAAGCCACTTTAGCTTATTAAACAATTCTCCATCAGGAGAAATAGTTAAAAACGCACATACACGTTGTTCTAAATTGTTTAATGAGGTTCCGGGAGTAAAAGCACTTACCAACTGCCGGAAGGTTATTTTATCAGCATCTTCAATAAGTTGGGTATCGTCAGTTAAGCCAAGTTTAACCAATAAATTCCATGCTTCAGAAAAGCCTTTTTTTCGTAGCGTTCCTCTTAACACTGTATGGGCCTGTTCTAAACCATATGGCTTGATATAACCTAATGAATCACGATTTGCATAACTTTCATACGCACCATATCCATTAACTTCTAATGTTTCTGTTTGGGTAAAAATACGGGAAGCCGGAATAAACTTTAGTGCGCCATTTTCGAGGTATTTAGCCGTAGCTTGCCCGGCAAGCACCACATTGCGTGGGTTCCAAGTAAATTTATAATTCCAAGGATTGGTATCAAACTCAGGAGCAATAAGTCCTCCGCAATAAGATTTAAACACATCAATTACCCCTCCTTTTGCTTTTATCCCATCAATAATTTTCATGGCAGAGAGGTGGTCAATTCCCGGGTCTAATCCACACTCATTCAGCAACAATACGTTTGCTTTAAGCGCTTCTACATGCAAGTGATGCATATCGCTACTCACATAACTTGCGGTTATTAAATGCTTTTTGTATTTAATGCATATTTTAGCAATACCAACATGCATGGTTGGTGGCAACAAAGAAATTACCAAATCATGCCCGGCAATGGTTTGTTCCAACTCAAACTGGTCATTAGCATTTAACTGCATAGCTAAAGCAAACGGAGATTCATGAGCCTTGGCTTGAGCCAATTCCATATTATTATCGGCTATGGTTACCGTCCATTGGTTTTCAGCAGCTTGTTCTATAAGGTACTTAATTAAGTAGGAAGATGATAAGCCAGCGCCAATTACCAGAATCTTTTTCATTGTAAAGTTGTTAATAACGGCACGAAACTATACTTTTACTTGATATTTTAAACGGTATTTGGCATGGAAGAAATCAAAACAATATCAACAATTAAGAAATACGAACATGAGGATGAATTACCAAGTGATGATCGTAAACTGCTTACGCTAGCCAGGGAGGCCGTATCATCTTCTTATGCCCCTTACTCGCATTTTCACGTTGGTTGCGCTTTGGAATTGAACAACGGTGTTATTATTAAAGGCAGCAACCAAGAGAATATAGCTTACCCAAGTGGGTTATGTGCCGAGAGGGTGGCTGTGTTTAGTGCAGGTGCCAATTACCCTGAGCAACCGATTAAGGCAATGGCCATTACAGTTAAAGCTGAAAATTATGTGGTTCAGGAACCTATTATGAGTTGTGGTGCTTGTTTACAAAGTATGAGCGAATACGAGTTAAAGTTTAAACAACCCATGCGCATTATTTTGCAAGGTGAAACCGGAGCCGTATTTATTGCGGAAGGATTAAGAACCTTTCTGCCTTTTATGTTTTGGGTTGATGAATTGCAGCGACAACCTAAGTCGTAACTAAATGTAACCTCCAGTTATTTACCATATCGTATGTTCCTGCTAAGTCTGGAAAAACAACTGAATTTGTGTACTGAGTATGGTTAAGTTTATTTTGTCAAAGGGATGAGGGGTATTGGGAAGTACAAAAAATCCTGCATGTGGTAACAATTGATAAATATGTAAATTTTCGTTCAAAGTTGCGGTGGTATCTTTGTCGCAGGCCCCAATAATCACCGGGCACTCAATCTGTTTATAATCATCTTCAACCAGCACAACATGTTGGGCCAAATTGTTCATCATGCTTTCCGTTTGTTGGAGCACTTGTTTCCAAATATTCATGCCATGCTGAATCATGAGCATATTGGCATAATTGGGTACTTTCTCCAGCATTTTTTCGGCATTTAACAAGGCTGTTTCTTTAGCCGTGGTTAACGGGTCCCAATTAAATTTGGTGTTTAAGGTAAAAATGCGTTCCACACGGGTTGGGTATTTTTTGGCAAAATAAAGTGCGGCATATCCTCCCATGCTGTATCCAAATAAACCAATCTTATCAATATTATGCTTGTTAATATAGTGCAGAATATCATCGGCAAAAGTATCAAATGTATAACCTGTTAATGGTATGGGGTTGCCTCCATGGCCGCTAAAATTCATGGTATGTACATGAAGTCCGCTAAGCAGTGGGATAAGTGCATCAAATTGTGATTTAGTGGCCAATGCCCCA
>RDYC01000117.1 GCA_004293295.1 Bacteroidota bacterium | reverse complement strand
AATTTATGCATTTAAAGGCAGGCTCCAAATCTTCACACTACAATCGCCATCACCACCTACTGTTATGAAATAATCCTCATTATAATCGTAGGTACCCCAATTCTCGATTTCTCTCTCAACTTGACCAAGATGAATGATCTCATCAGTTAGGGCATCTAAAAAACTCTCCCTGCACATCTCTCTATATTCTTCGCTGCCTAAATCTAATTCGTCCATTTCATCTTCATCAAATGGCATGGAAAAACTAGGTAATAAAATATCAAACGCATCCAAATTTATTGAGGGCAAGTCAGTATCTTGTATGCAGGTTAATTGAATGCCTTCAACCAATGAAAACAATTGTTTTAACTCGTCAGTTTGTATTTTTTCTCCTCTTGCTAGAATGTTCATGTGCAGGTATTAAATTTGAAAACAAAGTTAACAAGCATACCCATATGGAAAAGAAAATAATTAGCAGCGCAGATTCCCCAACCCCAATTGGCCCTTACAGCCCCGGAGTATTAATTGGTAATACACTTTACACCAGCGGTCAAGTGGCCAAAGATGCCACCACAGGCCAAATGATTCAGCATGATATTAAAGCGGAAACCACCAAAGTAATGCAAAACCTGTTGGCCATTTTGCAAGCAGCAGGTATGGATTTTACCAACGTGGTTAAAACGACCATATACTGCACCGATTTAGGAAATTTTGCAGCGATTAATGAGGCTTATGGTGCTTTTTTTACCGGAAATTATCCGGCCAGAGAAACCGTACAAGTGGTTAAACTACCCCTAAATGCAAACGTTGAAATTAGCGTGGTGGCAGTAAAATAAACCTGTTTTGTTTTGTAAAAGTAATGTAAATTACACAGGGTATTTTTGCTTAAACTCATTGTAAAACAATGGTTTTTCTATTGTCAGAAAAAAAGTACAAAACCATTTGATAAATAGTAATGTATTTCATGTAATCGCAAATTAAACATGAAAAAACAATTACTAACTATCGTTTCATTGCTTGCCGGATTGCTTGCAACAGAAGCACAAACAGCGCGGGTAATGGCTATACACAACAGTGCCGACCCCGCAGTAGACACCGTAGATGTGTGGCTAACTACACCTCTTGGAAGTCTTAAGATTGCTGACAATTTTGGTTTTAGGCAATCTACCGGATTTATTACCGCCCCTGCTGGTATTCCCATTCGGTTAAGTTTTGCAGGTAAAAACTCTACCCAAATTACCGATACCTTAATAGGTTTTGGTTACAACTTGGTTGCGGATGAAAAATATGTATTGCTTGCAGAAGGCCATGTGGGGTCTGGTTTCACACCGCAACAACCATTTAACTTGGCGGTTATAGGGTCGGCCTTAGAAAATGGCACCGGAGGTAAGGTAAAGGTTGCCGTACACCATGGATCTACTGATGCTCCTGCTGTTGATTTGTTTGCCCGCGCCCCTGAGACTACTTCTCAATTATCTTTATTAACCAATGTGGGTTATGGCGCAACTGCAGGATATTTGGAACTGGATGAACAAGATGCGCTGATTGATGTGCATGTTGCCGGAGATGAAAACCCATTGCTTACTTATGCTGCACCACTAAGTACACTAAACCTAGGAGATAGTGCAGTAGTAATTTTTGCATCAGGATTCCTTAATCCTTCATTAAATAACAACGGGAAGTCATTTGGTTTATTCGCGTCAACCCAAACAGGTAGGGTAGTGCCTCTACCGGCAGTTACTAACGCCCGATTAATGGCCATTCATAATTGTGCCGACCCTGCTGCTGATTCGGTAGATATTTGGCTGATAAACAATACAACCAACACGGCAACGAAAATTGTTCCTAATTTCGCTTTCAGAAAAGCTACAGGCTACGTTGACATTCCCGGTAATGCGGAGTTAGCATTGGGTGTTGCATTGCCTGGTTCAGATGATAGAAGCGACATTATTTATACCGAGGACATTGGTATATCTTACGCAGGTGCCACTGTAGTTGGTATTGCAACAGGTGTGCTTGATACCAGCAAATTCGAAGCCAATCCAAACGTTCCTGATATCAGCTTCTTTATCAATGGAGTGACCGGCAAAGAAAAATCAGCAACCAACAACACCGTAGAAATACTGGCTTACCATGGTGTTACTGATGCACCTACTGTGAACATTCGCCCAAAAGGAGCATCTGCAGGATTTGAGGAATTGTCTTTTGCAAATTTCTCTGGCGATGAATATGCATCATTTCCGGCCACAGATGTTGTATTAGATGTTTTCCCTCTAGGTGCTACTTCACCATTGGTTTCTTACAATGCGCCATTATCAGCCTTAGCCGGACAAGCAGTGGTGGTATTTGCGTCAGGTTTTTTATCACCCAACACTCCTACAAATAAAGATGTAAATGGCTTGCCATTTGGTTTATTTGTGGCTCGTGCAAACGGAGAGGTGATTGCATTATCACCTGTAACGGGTTTATTAAACCGCAGCAAAGATTTTGGAGCAGCAGTAACCGTTTATCCGAACCCCGCAAAAGAAGTAGTAAACATTAGTTATACCAACCAAACAGCACAAGAAGTTACTGTAACTTTATTTGATTTGGCAGGTAAAGCGGTATATAACAAAACAATTGAAGGGGTTGCTGGTTTAAACAATATTACTATTCCAACCCAAGAGGTAGGTCAAGGAATTTACCTGGTAAAAATCGGTGGAAATTCAGGCTCTAGCTTTAGTAAAGTGATTGTTGAGTAGTTAATTGTTGATATATTGTGTTAACGGCCAATGCTTGCGCATTGGCCGTTTTTGTAGTTGATTTACACCATCCTGAGGGTGAAATTTACTCAGTATTATCTGCCAAATTTATAACCTAATGAAACATAAAAAGCACTGTTCTTAATCACTGTTTTGTTATCTGTATAAGCGGAAATATTGGCTATGCCTGCTCCATATTGAATACCAACCGTAATGTTGTTAATTTCAACTCCGGTTCCAATGTTTAATCCCCAATCAAGTGGCCTGATGTCATCTTTGAGTTTGTCAGTACCAATTTTCAAGTCCTCTTCTTTAGCGTTATTATTGGGACCCAAAACGGGTTTGTCTGTTTTCAATTTGCCGGATAAGGCATAACCAAAGTATGGTCCTGCATGAATCAGTAGATTAGCCCTACCTAAATCTATCTTATAGACTGCGAGAATAGGAAGTTCTAAATAATTCACATGAACGGTCCTTTTAATATTTAGGGATTCGGCCTTAAAGCCTTTTGTAGAAAATAAAATACCGGATTCCAACCCAAATTTTTTCGAAATTGAAAAAGTGGCTGTTGCTCCCAAGTGAAAACCCATTTTTACTTTGTAGTCTTTACTTAAATTTTCATTGTTATCCTTAGCCAACATGTTAGTTAAGTTTAAACCGCCCTTAAGTCCAAATTTAACTTGGGCAAAAGTGGGGGTGGCTACAATCAATGCAATGATTGCAATAAATGCAAGGATTAAATTTTTCATGGTTTTATTCATCATATGGGTTTTTACTGGTAGTAACTTTTAGCTACGTTGTTTGATATGCCAAGATATTGCAAAACAATCAGCTATCAAATTCTTAAAGAAAAAAAACTTAACCAAATAAATGATTGAGTCTTTAAAAGTCGGGGTGGCAGCCTACGACCTCAGTTAAGTTTAGGGCAAAAAAAAGCCCATTATTTCTAACAGGCTTTTGATGGTCGGGGTGGCAGCCCCGATACGTATCGGGGGAACCTACGACCTCAGTTAAGTTTAGGGCATAAAAAAAGCCCATTATTTCTAACAGGCTTTTGATGGTCGGGGTGGCAGCCCCGATACGTATCGG
>RDYC01000116.1 GCA_004293295.1 Bacteroidota bacterium | reverse complement strand
CTATTGGTGCACCAATAGACGAGGTGATAACACGCAACCTTAACAAATCGTTGTTGGTTGACGCAAGACCTACTTTAGTGGTGTTTCTATGCTCAACGGTAGAACTAATGTATGTCATCGGGGTTGAGATAAGCACACTACCAGTAGGATTATTGTTGGTTGGTATTACCCATGAACCAAATAACTGAATACTGTCAATGGCCGCATCAACAACGTTACCATTGGCAGCAGCGCCATTAATATCGTATGTTAACCAGTAATTGTTGGTATCATTATTAGCGGTATCGGTTAGTATAAACGAGAAGTTGGTAGACGGGCTAGCCACAGTGCCAACTAAATTAGCTGTACTAAATACTGCTGATGAACCTGTTTTGTACAATTTAGCTGAGCTAATATCTGCGTTAGAAGTTGTACCTATTGTTCTAAAATTAAATTGGGTAATCACAGCAGGCACGCATGGGCTGGCAATTACTTTAATTGGAATTCTTAATATGTTTCTATCGGTAACACCGGCAGAAGCAGTTCCGGTAAATTGTATAGCTTGGCTAGCTAAGTGAGATGGATTACCAGGAATAACTTGGATAGTATAATCTTCAATTTCTCCCCAACCATCAACTGCAGCTCCGCAATGTTGAGTTCCTAAAATTTGAGAATCGTGGCCTCCACGAATCCTTAAACGGTAAGTACCGGCAGGAACATTGCATGGAGGAGTAAATGTTATGGTTGAAGTTCCGTTAGCTCCGGCATTAGCTGGAAATTGATTTCCTAAACTTTCACCTGCATCAGCAAAATCTCCGTCATCGTTCCAATCAACCCAAGCCCAACCGAATTGAGAGGCGTGAGAACCGTATGTAATGCTTAAAGTATAAGGTATTCCTGCAATCAATTGAGGGGCTGTCAGGCCTGTATAATCGGTATAGGTACCATTTGTTGCGGTGCAACCTGATACATTATCTAAACTACCTAATCTAACACGTCCAATAAAATCTGTTCCGCAACCACTAGCATTAGACGCCACACAATAAGCTGCTTTAATGTAACGAACTCCTGCCGGAGCAAATGCAGCAGCTTGGCTGGTACCAACGGTAACAGCAACTAATTCTACATCCACAGAATCACCTGGGATGGCACCAGCCGGAATATCATAAGTTAACCAAAAGTGATTTACACCATTAACCAATGACGCATTTCCTGTAATAGAAAAGGCACCATTTGGAGCAATCGTTGTACCTACCAAGTTACTTGTGCTAAACGTATTGCTTGAACCTGTGTAATACAATTTGGCATTACTGATATTGGTTAATGGGTTATTACCACCATTGGTACTAAGATCCATTTGGGTTAAGGCAATTGGAGCTCCTGAAGGCGACATGGTAATCACAACATCCAAAATTCTATTGTTTGTTGAAGGTGCATTAACCTTGGTAAATACCGTTTGATTAGCCGTTGCACTTACAAAAGTCATTGGCGCTGAAAGAACCCTTCCACCTGCTGGCGGATTGGTTGGATTAGAAGTAACCCCACCAATGGTTATCGCTGTTAAATCTGCAGCTATGGTATTACCCAAGGTCGCAGAACCAGAAATATCGTAAACTAACCAAAAATAGTTCGCCCCGGCAGAAAGTGTAACATCACCATTAAATGGCATGGCACCTGATGGTGTTGCTATACTTGTTCCAATTTGGTTGGTTGTAAGTAATGCATCACTTGATCCGGTAAAAAACAGCCTGGCACTTGTAATATCAGCTACGTTAGTAGTACCTGTTGTATTAAAAGTAGCATTGGTTAGTTTGAGTGGAATTACACCTGTTGCCCAAACAGCAACTCTAATAATTGCTTGATTTAAAGTGCCTAAACTGATGGTACTTAAATCACGTGTAACCATCACTGAATCTACAACCATTCTTGGAGCTGTGGTGCCAATGGCAAAAACTCCCCCGTTAACTGCAACTGGAGAAATTGGGCCAGGTGCAACGGTTGCTGTAGTTCTTGTGTAGTTGGTATTGTTCACCAATGCGCCAACACCGGTTGCCGTGCTTCTTTCAACCCAGGTTGTGCCTGTCGGAGTTGTGTTTTGTAGAACCCTTAATTGATCTTGGGTACCAAACAAGTTATCTGTATTAGCACCTGTTCCAAGTGTATAATTCATAGCAGGGAATGTAAGGGCAGAAGTAGCTGGTAAATCCGGCCCCCCATTTAAATCAACCGTTAAATACCTGTTTCCAAGTACATTAGCCGCTGGAGCAGTTCCTGAAGGTGCTGTGTTAATTAATTTGAAAGTAAGTGTTTGACTGGCCCAACCAGCACCTGCTGATAAAATAAAACTTTTGGCTACGTTGTTATTAGGGGTAATACCATTTAAATCAGCTCCAACACCAAAAGGTATGTTAATAGCAGCAGTGCCGGAAGCTGGTCGGTTAAACCTAACAGGACCAATAATGTATGAACCATGGCTGGTTGGAACCGCTGCAGCACTCGGTGCTAATGAAGCGGCCCCATTTCCAAGGTTAAAAATGGTTAATAAATTTGTATCATCAGTAAACATTATACCCCTTGACATTATTAAAGCACCACCTACAGTAACGTTACCCAATTGTAAAGGGCTTGTTAGCTTTACAAAGCCATGCGTGTTTATAGATAGTGTACCTAAAATTAATCGGGTACCAGTTGTTGTATCAAGTTCAAATCCGGTAAATATTGTATCTCTGTTTAAAGGCCCATAAGTTGAGTTACCATTAGTTCCTCCACCATATACTATACTTCTGGTAACTGTACCACCTAAAGAAGGAAATAATGGACGAGAATCAAAATAAGAAAGTGCATTTCTGGTAATGGTTACTGCATTTCCACTTAAACCAATGGTTAAATTTCCATTTGGGCTAACTGGTCCATCAACTAAAAAAAAGTTATTTCTAACAGTAAGTGGTGAGGCAAAACTAAATCCTGCCGTATTAGCAGTGTAAATAACAGAGATAAAGCCATTAGTAATTGTACCAAGATTGGTAAATGAAGCAGGCGCACCACCGTTAAAATATAATGAAGCCGTTGTGCTTTGGCTAACGTTTAATGTGCCAGCGTTGGTTAAACTACCACCTATGTAAGTAAATTTACCTATTGTACCACTGCCTCCCAAGTATGTGCCGGAGGCCGAAATGCTCACATCATCAAAAGTTTGAAGAATTTGTGTAGTGGTGGTAGCACTGTGGTTTAGTGTGCCATCTATACCTAACGTTTGACACCTGGCTATGTTCTGGTCGAGAGATACTGTATGTCCTGTTGCAATAATCACGTTGTTATCTGCATTTGGCACTACACCACCAACCCAAGTAGCCGCGCTAGACCAAGTTCCTGAAGCAGCTGAAGTAATGGTTGTTGGGGTGAACTCTTCAATCGAAAAGTTATCAATATACAACGCATTTGAACTCCATGAATTTGATCTTTGGATAGCGAATTTCGCATTAGCAGTTCTGTATGCTGTTGGTATTTTTACATTAATTTGCTCCCATGGAGTTGCCGCAGTTGCTGTTCCTACAAAACTAAAGTTTGGTTGCACATCCGATATGGTTTTCCAAGTAACACCATTATCCAAAGAAGCCATAATTTTTACAGGATAAGCCTGATTTGATGCATTGGCAAAAAACATTTTAAACCTAACATATGGACTTGTAGATGTGCTAAGGTTAACTGAGGGTGATTCTAACCTTCTTGAAGCAACATTTGTAAAACTTTCAGGAGCAAAATACTGATCGTCCAAAAATAATGCTCCATTGCCTGAAAACGCTGCAGAAGGATTTAAACCGAAACCTGGCGTAATACTCCAAAC
>RDYC01000115.1 GCA_004293295.1 Bacteroidota bacterium | reverse complement strand
TCTAAATTAGCGGCTAACTTATCCAAATTGTAGCTTGCATCAACATTAATGGTATCCATGTGAGTAAATACTTGTATTTCTTCATTTGGATAAAGGTTGTGTTCAGAGGCATAATTCATCATGTAAGCCGCTGCGATAAAAGCAGGCACATAACCACGGGTTTCTTTAGGCAGGTAATGTTGTATGGCCCAGAAATTCTTTATACCTCCTGCTTTTCTTATGGCTTTATTTACGTTTCCCGGCCCGCAATTGTATGAGGCAATGACCAATAGCCAATCGCCATAAATGCGGTAGCTGTTGCGCAAATATTTTATGGCAGCTTCGGTTGATTTTTGCACATCCCTGCGTTCATCATATATAGCAGTGGTTTTGAGTCCGTACATCCTTCCTGTTGGTGCCATAAACTGCCACATTCCGGCTGCACCAACCGGAGAGGTAGCCATTGGGTTTAAAGCGGATTCAATTACTGCGAGGTATTTTAATTCAATAGGCATGTTTGCCCTGTCCAAGGCTTCTTCAAACATCGGGAAATAATACTTGCTCCAAGCTAATATTTTAGCCGAGAGGTTACGTTTACGAACGGTGTAAAGATTTACGTATGGCCTAACGTATTCATTATAATCCATTGGTATTTCCGATTCCAGTAACGATAACCTGTATGCAATTACCGAATCAGCATATATCGGCACATCCGTTTCTTCAAACCCATAAATGTTTAAATCACCATTGCTGATTGTTGGGTATAATTTGCTAACCAACTTCATGGTATTGGTATCTATCAGCCTCATTTGGGGATCATTGTCGGGCGAAGTGTTTAATAACTGCGCCCATGCCGATGAACTTGCCAAAACAAGCACTAGGATAAGGATATGAGGGAGTGTTTTTTTCATTAACTAGCTAATTATCAGTTTTTTGCTAATTTACCGTTTATAACAAACATAAGTTAATCACATGATATTAACAAGGGATTGTTTTGGTACTTATGCCCAACCAACTATTTAGTGGCTACTTTAGTAGCCTAAAAGTTTATGAATAACGTAAACCGGGTTAGTTTGTTTCAATACCCGTATTTGCTTTTCCACCTTATTTTTAAAAAGGTTTGTTGCTCTTGCTCTCTTGGATTGTTGCCGGGTTTATAAAGGGTGGTACCACTTAAACTTTCAGGTAAAAATTCTAATGGGGTAAAATTATTTTCAAAATCATGGGCATAGGCATAATCGGCCCCATAATTCATGGATTTCATCAGTTTGGTTGGGGCATTACGCAAATGCAGAGGTACCGGTTGCTGCCCGGTTTTTGCCACAATTTCTTCTGCGTTATTGATGGCCATATAACTGGCATTGCTTTTAACACTGCAGGCTAAATACGTGGCGCATTGGCTCAGTATAATTCGTGCCTCAGGCATGCCAATAATATTAACAGCAGTAAATGTTTGGTTGGCTATAAGCAATGCGTTTGGGTTTGCATTGCCAATGTCTTCGCTAGCTAAAATCAACATTCTTCTTGCAATAAACTTCACATCTTCGCCTCCGGCCAACATCCTGGCTAACCAATATACAGCAGCATTGGGGTCGCTACCACGTATGGATTTAATAAACGCAGATATGATGTTGTAATGAGCTTCTCCGTCTTTATCATGCAGGGCAATGTGCTGTTGTAAGGTTTGCTTCACTATTTCGTTGGTAATAACAATATGGGTTGCTGTTGAGTTACAAAGAGCTTCCAGTATGTTGAGTAATTTTCGGGCATCGCCCCCCGAAAACAGGAATAAGGCTTCTTTCTCTTTTAATTCAATCTGTTTTTGTTTAAGCAACTCATCGTGGTTAATGGCATTTAGGGTGATTTGAGTAAGGGCCTCAACGCCAAGTTCTTTTAATACAAACACCTGGCAACGGGAGAGTAATGCATTGTTTACTTCAAAAGATGGGTTTTCGGTGGTGGCTCCAATTAAAACAATTTTCCCACTTTCAACTGCTCCGAGTAAAGCATCTTGTTGACTTTTATTAAACCGATGAATTTCGTCAAGAAACAGCAATACCTTGCCATTTTTTGCAGCATCAATTACTTTACGCACCTCTGCCACACCTGCATTAATGGCACTGAGTTGATAAAATTGTAATCCTGCTTGTTGTCCGATAATACGAGCTAAGGTTGTTTTACCCACACCCGGAGGGCCCCAAAAAATGATACTGGGTATGTTTTGGGTTAACATGGCTTTTCGCAAAGGTGCATCTTCGCTGGTTAAGTGTTCCTGTCCAATGTATTCTTCAAGGCGTTGAGGACGCACACGTTCTGCAAGAGGCTTATTATTATTCATTGCTTAAAAAATATATATTGCGATATGCGGATTCAAATAAACTACAAAATTTGCATTGTTTTTTGCTTTGTATTGATGCTTTTTGGAGTATTTGCCCAAAATGCTCATTTCAGTGCACCTTTGTCTATGGCTTCGGCCAACAACTTTCCGCAGGATACTTTACCCCAAAAAGATACTGCGGCTGTTGTTAAAAAATTTACCCAAAAAGGTTTGGCATCATACTATGGCAATAAGTTTCATGGAAGAAGAACTGCCAGTGGTGAGCGTTACAGTAAAAATAAACTCACTGCTGCCCACAGAACTTTACCATTTGGAGCCATGGTAAAGGTAACGGAAGTTAAAACCGGAAAGTGGCTGGTGGTGCGTATTAACGATAGGGGGCCACATGTTAGGAGGCGAATTATAGATTTAAGTTATGCGGCTGCCAAACAATTTGGCATGATAAAGGGCGCGGGCGTTATCAAGGTTAAAATACAGGTTGTTGAGTGGCCTGCTAACCCTGAAAACAACTAAGGTATTGTTAATAACCCCGAAATTCACCTATTTGCAGTATTCATGAATCAATTTTCGTCTCAGCAATTAGCCCATATTAAACAGCAGGCACTTTATGTATGCAAACAACATGATGTGGCCATGCTGTTGGACAATAATAGTTGCGATAATGCATTTGGGTTGAGACATATGGAGTTTGCCGCAGCCTGGGGGGCAAAATACAGCATAAGTGCGGATAAAAACTGCTTGGCTGAGTTGCAAGCATTTATTGAGCAACACCCTAATGAGTATGTATTTGTGCAGCTGGCTTATGATATTAAAAACGATTTAGAAGCACTTCATTCTCATCATCCTGATGAAATTGGGTTTCCGCATTTGGTGGCCTTTGTTCCTGAACAATTGCTGGTAATTAATGCTGAAGGAGAATGTATAATAGGAAAAGAACATGCTGAATTTTTACTCACTCAAAAACTAAATATTGTTTCAACCCCAAATCCGGTTAACGTTTTACCGCGAGTTACTCAACAACAATACCTAGAAGATATTGCCAGCATACGCAAGCATATTGTACTTGGTGATGTGTATGAACTCAATTATTGCATGGAGTTTTTTAATAACGATGCCAAGTTAGATGCCTATTCAACTTATGAGCGATTAAAGCAAAAGTCGCCAGTTCCGTTTGCTGCTTTTTATAAGCTGGGCGATCGTTTTTTAATGTGTGCCAGTCCGGAGCGTTTTTTAACCCGAAAAAACGGACGTGTGTATTCTCAACCCATAAAAGGTACCGCCAGGCGTTTATTACACCAGAAGGAAGATGAGCAACAAAAAGCAAACTTATTAAACAGTGAAAAGGAGCGTGCAGAAAACTTAATGATTGTTGATTTGGTGAGAAATGATTTGGCTAAAACGGCTCAAACCGGAGGTGTTCAGGTTGATGAGTTGTTTGGGATATATAGTTTTCAACAAGTTCATCAAATGATTTCAACCGTGAGTGCAACTCCTAAAGCAACGGTTA
>RDYC01000114.1 GCA_004293295.1 Bacteroidota bacterium | reverse complement strand
TCTATGAAAAAATTATCCTCTTCTTTCTTTTACACGTGCTTTCTTACCAGTTAGTTCGCGTAGGTAGAACAAACGTGCCCTGCGGACTTTTCCGCGGCTGACCAACTCCACTTTATCAATATTAGGAGAGTAAAGCGGGAATATACGCTCAACACCAACACCATTGCTCATTTTACGCACAGTAAATGTACTGCTAATTCCTGCATTACGCTTTTGTAGCACTACGCCTTGGTATTGCTGAATACGTTCTTTGCTTCCTTCTTTAATTTTGTAGTATACGTTAACGGTATCACCAGCTATAAATGTAGGGAAGTTTTTATCAGCGGTAAACTCGCTTTCAACTAATTTTATTGCCTCAACTGCGTTCATTTCTGTATGTATTTTTCTTTAATCGGACTGCGAAAGTACAGTTTCTATTTAAAATTTAAAAATATTTTTTCTTTTTTTAATCAAGTCATGTATTGCTTTATAGACACTGCGGACTACTTTAATAAATCCGGACGTTTTTGACCGGTTCTAAGCAAACTTTGTTCATGCCTCCATTCTTCTATTTTGGCCTGATGCCCGCTTAGCAGCACATCAGGCACCTTCCATCCCTTATAATCGGCCGGGCGCGTGTATACAGGCGGGCTGATCAAATCGTCCTGAAAAGAATCGCTTAATGCAGATTGTTCATCACCTATTGTTCCCGGTATAAGTCGCACAATAGCATCTATTATCACGGCTGCGGCCAACTCACCACCAGTAAGTACATAATTGCCAATACTGATTTCTCGGGTAACCAAATGCTCTCTTACACGTTCATCTACGCCTTTGTAGTGGCCGCATAAAAACATCAGGTTTTGTTTGGTTGAAAGTTGGTTGGCCATGGGTTGATCGAATAACTCACCATCCGGGCTCAAATAAATGACCTCATCATAAGCTCGTTGCTCCTTTAAATGTTGCATGCACAAGTCTATGGGTTCAACTTGCATTACCATACCTGCCCCGCCACCAAATGGGTAATCATCAACCGAGCGATGTTTGCTTTGGCTATAATTCCTGATGTTATGAATCTCGATTTGTACCAGTTTTTTCTCTACAGCACGCTTAATAATTGAGTGTCCGAATGGGCTCTCAAACATCTCGGGAAACAACGTAAGTATATCAAGATTCATATTATTTATTCTTGTTTAACTATAGGCTCAGAAATCCTTCCGGCAAGTTTAGATAAATGATCTCTTTTTTTTCGTCAACATCATCAATAAAGGCTTCCACCAGGGGAATCATTACCTCTTTACCTTGATACAATGCAATGAGCATGGTTTGCTGTGGCAATTGTTCTGTTCCGGTTACCACTCCTATTTCGCCAAAATTAATGTCAAAAAGCTTAAATCCGTTTAAATGAAGTGCTTCATCCATTACCTTAGGCCTACTTTTGGGCTTAGGAATCAGAAGCGTTCTGCCAACAAAGTGTTGCGCTTGTTCAATGCTATCAATGCCTTGCAATTTCACCAACCACTCATCAGGCAAGGTGTTTCCGGCACGCTCAATACAAAAAGGAACGGGCTTTCCTTGAATTTCAAGAAAAGCCCATTTGCTCAATTTAATTTTAATTTGGGTAATCAATTTTATTTCACCTTGGGTGCCGTGTGCTTTGGCAACCATTCCCGCTGCTATGAAATCTTTTTTTTGAATGGATTTCAATGTGCCAGGGGTGAATTATTCTGCGCTTGGTGTTTCTTCTTCTGCAGCAGGAGCCTCTTCGGTTGTGGCCTCAGCTTCTTGTGCAGCAGCTTCAGCAGCGGCTAGTTTTTCAGCTAATTTAGTCGCACGGGCTTCTTTTACTTTGGTTTCGTGAGCCAAAGCTTCAGCTTTCAACTGTTCCCTGGTTTTAGCTGTTTTTTCAACGTGAGCGTTCACTTTTGAATTTTTCTCGTTTAACCATTGCTCAAATTTGGCATTGGCTTGCTCTTCGGTTAAAGCTCCTTTAGCTACACCACCTAATAAATGGTGTTTGTACAAGGCTCCTTTGTATGAAAGGATAGCTCTGCAGGTGTCGGTTGGCTGCGCGCCATTGTTTAACCACTTAACTGCCGAGTCTAGGTTTAATTCAATAGTAGCAGGAACGCTTGTTGGGTTGTACATTCCTATTTTTTCAATGAATTTACCATCTCTCGGAGCACGTGAATCCGCCACCACAATGTGATAATAAGGGGCATGGGTACGACCATGACGCTGTAATCTAATTTTTACTGACATATGTGTTATGTTTTTTAAATCCGCTAAGTCTCCTGTTTAGCGGGCTGCAAATATGAGGGTATTTTTTTATAAAAACAAGAAACTGACTATACTACTTCAGGAGTTATCTGCCAAAAGGCATTTTAGGCATTCCTTTTGGCATACCGCCTGGGAACTTGCTAAACGTTTTCATCATTTTACGCATTTCCTCAAACTGTTTTAAGAGTTGGTTTACTTGTTGAATATCTGTTCCACTACCCATGGCAATGCGTTTTCTGCGGTTGCCGTTAATAATATCCGGTGTTTTTCGTTCGCTAGGAGTCATGGAGTTAATAATGGCTTCAATACCTTTAAAGGCATCATCGCTAATGTCAATGTCTTTCATGGCCTTGCCTACCCCGGGTATCATGCCCATCAAATCCTTGAGGTTACCCATTTTTTTAATTTGTTGGATTTGGGTGTAA
Source organism: Bacteroidota bacterium (assembly GCA_004293295.1). Lineage (GTDB taxonomy): Bacteria > Bacteroidota > Bacteroidia > UKL13-3 > UKL13-3 > UBA6183. The sequence goes on along the minus strand of RDYC01000114.1, from coordinate 1,173 downwards.
AAGTCTTCGAAGGTAAACTGGTCTTTTAACAGTTTTTTCTGAATGCGTTCTGCTTCCTCATCATTAAACACTTGTTGCGCACGTTCCACTAAACTCACAATATCACCCATCCCTAGGATACGTTGCGACATCCTATCCGGATGAAACTGATCAAGGGCCTCCATTTTTTCGCCCATACCCACAAACTTGATGGGCTTTTCAACAATAGTTTTAATAGAAAGTGCTGCACCACCGCGTGTATCACCATCTAATTTGGTTAATATTACACCGCTAAAATCAAGCACATCGTTAAAGGCTTTTGCGGTGTTTACGGCATCTTGTCCGGTCATGCTATCCACCACAAATAAAATCTCTCCGGGGTTAACCGCTTTTTTGATGTTGCCAATTTCGGCCATCATTTCTTCATCAACACTTAAACGACCGGCTGTATCTATAATCAACACACTTGCGCCTTTTGCTTTTGCTTCGGCCACTGCATGTTCAGCAATGCTAACCGGATTGGTGTTTCCTTCCTCGAAAAATACCGGCACATCAATCTGTTGGCCTAACACTTTTAGCTGTTCGATAGCCGCAGGTCGGTAAACATCACAAGCCGCCATCATAACAGTACGACCTTTCTTTTTGATGTAATTGGCCAATTTTGCGGAGTGGGTTGTTTTACCAGACCCTTGTAAACCAGCCATTAAAATAATTGCGGGGCTACCGGTTATGTTGATGTCTTCTGTTTTTCCGCCTAATAGTTGGGTTAGCTCATCGTTTACAATTTTGGTTAGCAATTGGCCGGGCGAAACACTGGTAAGCACATTTTGTCCTAATGCTTTTTCTTTTACAGAGTCAGTAAATTGTTTGGCTATCTTATAGTTAACGTCAGCATCAATCAATGCTTTGCGAATTTCTTTTACCGTTTCGGCTACGTTAATTTCTGTTATTCGGCCTTGTCCTTTAAGGGTTTTAAATGCCCTTTCCAACTTACTGCTTAAACTATCAAACATATTTTATGTACTTTTGAAGCGCGAATATAAACATTAAGTCGGATTTGAAAATTTGACTTTTTACATGGCTAGTAAACACTTCTCTTCTGTATCTGCTCCTTATCCACTGATTGTGTTTTATGATGGTGAATGTGGTTTATGTGACAAAAGCGTACAGTTTATAATAAAACATGATACACGC
>RDYC01000113.1 GCA_004293295.1 Bacteroidota bacterium | reverse complement strand
AGGTTGGCATATAAGTCTCTAATGGCATCATAAGCCTTAATGTAAGTAATGGGGTTAGAGCGTGATGATTTGCCAATGGGGTTTTGATCAACCAACTCAATTTGTTTAACAGATTTTAAATTGCCTTCCAATTTATCAAACTGTCCCGTTTTTTCACCGGTGTAGTTACCCAGTTGTTTTTGAAGGGCAGGAAATAATACGTTTTTAACCAAGGTGGTTTTACCGCTGCCGCTAACTCCGGTAACTACAGTAAATATATGCAATGGAAATTTTACATCAATGCCTTTGAGGTTATTTTGCCGGGCACCTTTTACTTCAACATAATCACTCCAAGTTCGTCTTTTTTCGGGTAATGGAACACTTTCTTTATCAGATAAGTATTTTCCGGTAAGGCTATTGGCATCTTGTTTAATTTCAGCTACGGTTCCCTGAGCCACTTTGCGTCCGCCATGTATGCCTGCAAAAGGCCCAATGTCAATAATGTCGTCAGCTTGTTCCATGATGTCCTGGTCGTGTTCAACCACCACAACGGTGTTGCCAATATCCCTAAGTTTGTTTAGTACCCCAATGAGTTTTTCGGTATCTCTGCTATGCAATCCAATACTTGGTTCATCCAGTATGTATAGGGAGCCTACTAAGCTACTTCCCAATGAGGTAGCCAAATTTATGCGTTGGCTTTCGCCACCACTCAGGGTATTGGATAAACGGTTTAGGGAAAGGTAACCTAACCCCACGTGTTGCAGAAATTCCAAGCGAGAAGTGATTTCGCGCAACATCCTATCGGCAATTTTTTGGTGTTGCTCACTTAATGTTAGCCCGTTAAAAAAAGCAGCAGCTTCATCAATGCTCATTAATATCACTTCGCTGATTGATTTATGTGCTGTTAACTGTTTGTGTTTTTGGTCAACCAGTCGCACGTAATTGGCGTCTTTTCGCAACCGTGTTCCTTTGCAGTCCGGACAGCCTGTTTTGCCTCTATAACGAGCAAGCATTACGCGGTATTGAATTTTATAAGTTTGTTTTTCTAACTCTTTAAAAAAAGCATCAACACCATCCCAACCTTGCCCACCATGCCATAAAAAATCTTTTTGTTCCTGGGTAAGTTCAAAATAAGGTTTGTGTATGGGGAATTTGGTTTTGGCACTCAGTTTCACAAACAATGTTTTCCATTCGCTCATTTTTTCACCCTTCCAGGGCGCGATGGCATCTGCATAAATGCTTAAGCTTTTGTCGGGCACCACCAAATCTTCGTCAATGCCAATTACGCTGCCAAAACCTTCGCAGGTTTTACAGGCTCCATAAGGATTGTTAAAACTGAAAAAGTTTACACTGGGTTCTTCAAAGGTGATACCATCCAACTCAAAGCGGTTATTGTATTGTAGAAACGAAAGGCTGCCATCATCATGCACTACTGCGATTTCACACGCCCCATTCCCTTCATAAAAGGCAGTTTGTACGCTATCTGCTATCCGGTTGCGGTTTTCTTCATCATTCTTTATCACCGTAAACCTATCAATAAGTAAATAAAGGGGTGTGGTACTCTTGGTTTTACTTTTAGCAGTTAAGGTTAACAAATGGTCTTCTATTTGAACCATTTCATTGTTTACCAGTAAACGGCTAAAACCATTTTGTAAAAATATCTCCAATTTTTTCTTGAGTTCAGCAGCAGGGGTTTTAATTTCTACCAACATCAATACACGCATGTCTTCGGGTAAAGCCTCAATTTCATTTACCACCACCTCAACGGTGTGCCTCATTACCGGCTTGCCGCTAATGGGCGAAAAGGTAACACCGATTCTGGCGAAAAGCAGTTTCAGGTAATCGTATATTTCGGTAGTGGTGGCAACTGTACTGCGCGGGTTGCGGGTATTAACTTTTTGCTCAATGGCAATTGCCGGAGAAATGCCATGGATGTAATCCACATCTGGCTTGGTCATTTTTCCTAAAAATTGCCGCGCATAAGCCGATAAACTTTCAACATACCTGCGCTGACCTTCGGCATATAAGGTATCAAATACTAAGCTTGATTTACCGCTTCCGCTAACGCCTGTAACCACAGTAAGTTTATTGCGCTGTATCTGAACATCTATGTTTTTTAAGTTGTGGGCTCGCGCTCCTTTTATTTCTATGTTACGGGTTTTATGTTCGCTTTTAAATTTCATGCAGTATAAATAACAGCTTAGAGAGTAGGTGGTTTTGAGGCAATGCAATATTAGCGAATAGCCCAGCAGAAATGGGCAAAACGATTAAGCACTTATGAACATTAAAACATGGAAAATATTGTTCTGTTTACAGTTGTCAGAAAATTTTTACAAAAAAAAATTGCAATCCAATCATTTTGCAGTAAATTGCATCATCAATTTAAAACCAACTCAAGCAAAATTATAAAGCTATAGAAAACACTCTACACTAATTCAAATCGTACTTAACTAACAACCACCTAATTTTTAGGCTATGAAAAATGTACAGCAGATTAGTGACCAAGAGTTGGTTCACCTCTACATCAAAGGAAACGAAGATTGCCTAGCGCATCTGATTAAGCGTCATCAACGCAGTATTTTTACTGCCATTTATTTATTGGTAAAAAATCGGCCATTGGCTGAGGATATTTTTCAGGAAACGTTTATTAAGATTATTCATACGTTAAGGGCGGGTAATTACAATGAGGAAGGCAAGTTTGGCCCTTGGGCCGTGCGCATTGGCCGCAACCTCACCATTGATTATATCCGTAAGCAAAAGCGCGATATGACCATTACAGATAGCGAGGGTAATGATATTTTTAGCTACCTGCAAATTGCAGAGGAGAGCCGTGAGGATAAATTAATCCAATACCAAACTGAGCAAAGCATTAAGGAGTTGGTGAAGTTGTTGCCTGAGGAACAGCGGGAAGTGCTGATTATGCGCCATTGGGGTAATTTAAGTTTTAAAGAAATTGCGGATACAACAGGAGTAAGCATCAATACTGCACTCGGTAGAATGCGTTATGCATTAAATAACCTGCGCAAAATGATGGATCAACAAGGGGTTAAAATGTAGATTTTGATAATCAGTGGATTATAAAATTATTTGGCTAAATAATAATAAACCACCCGGCATTGCGTTTTACTGGTACATCAACCAAATTAAAACACGGCCTATGCCAGCAACATCTACACCTAACCAATTGATAGCCTTACTTTACAACGAAACATCTCCAGAACAAAAAAGCCATTTGCTTGAAATGGTGGGTAATGATTTGGGGTTGCAAAAGGAATTAAACGATTACGCTGAAACGCTAAGTTATTTAGAAGAAGCGGAAGTGAATGCCAATCCTACTTCTATCGCCATTATCATGGAGTACTCAGCAAAAATGCAGCAATTGCAACACGCCTAGTTGGTAATGTTATTTACAAAACTTTAAAGCTTCGGTAGTTTGGTTACTACCGGAGCTTTTGTTTTATTTGAAGGTATGATAAGCCCAAACACAGTTAAAGCACTCGCACAACAATTTTACCAGGATATATTGGCTGTGAGGCGACACTTGCACCAACACCCTGAGTTAAGTTATCAGGAGTTTGAAACGCAGAAATATGTGCGTGCCCAATTGGAGGTTATTGGTATTACCAATATTAATACCATGGCTGAAACGGGTTTGGTGGCCATCATCGAGGGCAATAATCCTACAAGTAAAACCATAGCCTTACGAGGTGATATGGACGCTTTGCCGATTAAAGAACTCAATAACGTAGTTTACAAATCTGTAAACGAAGGTGTTATGCATGCTTGCGGGCACGATGTACATACCAGTTGTTTGTTGGGAGCAGCAAAAATACTTTTTCAATTAAAGGATGAATTTGAAGGTTCAGTGAAGCTTGTTTTT
>RDYC01000112.1 GCA_004293295.1 Bacteroidota bacterium | reverse complement strand
GGGTGGCTGTCATTACCAACACGTGAGGAGGTGAGGTGTTTTTTTTCCAAAGTTTTGCGCGTTGTTCCACCCCAAAGCGGTGTTGTTCGTCAACAATGGCTAACCCCAGGTTTTTAAATTGCACCACACTTTCTATCAGGGCATGGGTACCAATTAAAATGTGTACCTCACCGCTTAAAATACCTTCAAGTATCAAGCGTCTTTTTTTTGCCGGGGTTGATCCGGTTAGCAATTCAACCCGAATTGGCATATCTTTTAACAGTTGGCTTACCGTTGCAAAATGTTGTTGTGCTAAAATTTCGGTTGGGGCCATCATGCAGCCTTGGTAGTTGTTATCAAGGGCCATCAGCATGCACATTAATGCCACCACTGTTTTGCCACTGCCCACATCTCCCTGCACAAGCCGGTTCATTTGTTTGCCACTTTTCACATCAACCCGAATTTCTTTTAACACCCTTTTTTGGGCGTTGGTTAATTCAAAGGGCAGGTGTTCGGTAAAAAAGGAATTGAAATAGTTGCCTATTACATCCAGTTTAATGCCATTATAAATTTGGGTGCGTTTAATTTTATAGCGCAATAGGCGCAACTGAATAAAAAATAACTCTTCAAATTTTAGGCGTTGTTGCGCTTTTGCCAGCGTATTGGCATGCTCCGGGAAATGGATGGTAGATAATGCTTGTTTTCGGGTTAACAGGTTAAGCTCTTTCACCAAATAAGGCGGCAGGTTTTCATCAACATCAAATCTTGGGTCGGCTAGCAGTGCATTGGTGAGTTTCATCAACACCTTGCTATCAATGCTTTTGGCCCGCATGCGTTCGGTGATGTTATACAGTGGCATAATGTGCAAGTACTTTTTACTTGCAGCATCTTCCAGGCTATCAACGGTGGGGTGTGCAATGTTATAGGTGCCGTTAAATTCTGTTGGCTTGCCAAACACCATGTATTCTTTCCCCTCTACTAAACTTTCTTTCACCCACTTTATACCTTTAAACCAAACCAATTCAATATGTCCGCTAGGGTCCGACAAATCAGCCACCAAACGTTGTGTTTTTTGTTGGCCCAATAACCGGATGTTGCGGATCTTACCTTTTAACTGGATGTAGGGCATATCCGCATGCACATCTTTGATAACATGAATTTGTGTGCGGTCAATATGGCGATAGGGGAAATGAAACAACAAATCGGCAAAAGTGAAAATGCCGAGTTCTTTCTTCAGCAATTCAGCCCTGGCCGTACCTACTCCTTTAAGATATTCTATGGGTGTGGTTAAAAAATGCACCTTGCAAATTAAGCTATTCATAAAATGCACACAAACAGGTTATCCGCAAGTTAAATGTGCATTATTAATGTTTGATATGGATTAATTTAGCCGCATGAATGCAAGACTCTTTTTTCTGCCACTGTTGTTGCTAGCATTTCCGTTATTGGCTCAGCATACCACCTTGTTTCCTGTACAAATTAAGGGCAAGTGGGGTTACACTAATAAGGAAGGACAACTTACCATCAAAGCCGTTTATGATTATGCTGAAAGTTTTCATGAGGGTAGGGCAGTAGTGGCGTTGGGAAATCAACCCTGTGTGATTGATGTAAATAACAAACGTATAGTTGATACAGGTTTGTATACCAATATACAACGTTTTAGTGAAGGTTTAGCCAAGGTAACCGATTTTAAGGGGCAACAGCATTTTATTGATGTTCAGGGAAAAGTTGTATTCACATTACCTACGGATATTTACGATGCCAGGCCATTTAAAATGGGACTTAGTTGTGTGAGCAAAAGTGTTGATTTACATGAAACCAAATTTCAGCACGACATTGTAACAGCAGGTTACAAATTTGGTTATATCAATAATAAAGGGGAATTCACCATACCGGTGAAGTTTGATGATGCGGATGATTTTGAATATGGATTGGCCAGGTTTAGAGATTATAAACGTTTTGGCCTAATGGATACGCTGGGCAATGTGGTGGTGAATGCCATTTACAGCAATATCGGGCGGTTTTTTGAGGGTAAAGCTGTAGTAGATAAAGGAGGGGTGTATGGCTATATTAATTTACAAGGCGTAGAAGTAATTGTGCCAACCTACCAATATTGTTTTGATTTTAGTGAGGGTATGGCAGGGTTTAGGATGAACAATAAGTATGGTTATTTAAATGCAGAAGGTAAGGTAGAAATCGAGGCGCAGTATGATGCCATCAGGCCATTTTCGCAAGGGTTGGCAGCTGTTAAGTTAAATGGTAAGTGGGGGTTTATTAATAAAAGTGGTAAGTTGGTGTTGCGACATGTGTTTGATGATGCCACTATTTTTGTTGACGATCGTTGCCCGGTTTTGGTAAAACGCAAGTGGGGATTTATTGACCAAACCGGAGTGCTGGTGATTCCCGCTGATTTTGATGCTGTTGGAACATTTAGCCATGGAATAGCTGAGGTAATGATTGGCAATACCGGTGTTTTTGTAAATAAAGGCGGGATGTTGTTGCCGATATTAAAATAACTAAAGCAAAAAAAGCATTGTTACCTAAAACAATGCTTTTTTAATAAGAGCTTTACTTTGTTATCATCTTAAAGTCAATTGGCTTTTCTACTTTTTCTTTTAAGATGCTGTGCTTAACCACCTCTATCATTTCGTCAACATATTTAAACTTCAACCCTTTTAAATAATGTTTGGCAATATCTTCTACATCTTTTTGGTTTGATTTGGGCAATAGTATTTCGGTAATACCGGCTCTTTTAGCAGCCAATATTTTTTCCTTTACCCCACCAATCGGCAACACTTTACCTCTTAAGGTTATCTCACCTGTCATGGCCAATTGCGCTTTTACTTTGCGTTGTGTAAACAAGCTGGTTAGTGAGGTTAATATCGTAACACCGGCTGATGGTCCGTCTTTAGGAACAGCACCCGCTGGCACATGAACATGTACATCAAACTGTTCAAACAATTTAGGTGCAATATTTAACTCATGCGCATGGGCTTTTAAATAGGTAAGGGCGGTAATGGCAGATTCTTTCATTACATCACCCAGCTTGCCTGTTAATGTTAATTTGCCGGTTCCGGGAGTTAGGCTGCTTTCAATAAACAAAATTTCGCCACCTACTGATGTCCAAGCTAAACCTGTTACCACACCTGCATGGCTATTGTCAGCATAAGTTTCTTTATCAATTTTTTCAACACCCAATATTTTGTTTACCTGTTCAGTATTAATGGTGATTTTTTTCGCATTGTTCATCACCTTTTCTTTGGCAGCGTAGCGGGCCAACTGAGCAATTTGTTTATCCAATCCACGCACCCCACTTTCGCGGGTGTATTGGTCAATTACCTTTTCAATAGCTTTGGTGTCAACATCTAAATCTTTAACCGTTAACCCATGATTTTCCAGTTGTTTTGGTATCAGGTATTTGTTGGCTATTTGTACTTTTTCTTCTAAGGTGTAACCGTTTATTTCAATAATTTCCATCCTATCCAACAGGGCAGGTTGTATGGTATCTAATGAGTTGGCTGTTGCAATAAACATCACATTGCTCAAGTCATATTCTATCTCCACAAAGTTATCGTGGAAGGTATTGTTTTGCTCCGGGTCAAGTACTTCCAATAAGGCACTTGATGGGTCGCCCCTGAAATCGCGTGAAATTTTATCTACCTCATCCAACACAAATACCGGGTTGTTGCTTTTTACTTTTTTCAGGTTTTGGATAATACGTCCGGGCATGGCACCTATGTAAGTTCTTCGGTGTCCCCTGATTTCACTTTCATCATGTAAACCGCCTAAGGCAATACGTGCATATTTTCTATCTAATGCTTTGGCAATACTTTTGCCCAGACTGGTTTTACCAACTCCCGGAGGTCCATACAAACAAAGGATGGGACTTTTCATGTT
>RDYC01000111.1 GCA_004293295.1 Bacteroidota bacterium | reverse complement strand
ATATTAACTCATTATCCGAAACAAATTGAAACCTCATTAGAAATTACCAGACAAGAGGCGCGTTTGGATTCGGCTCAAGTTGACCAAATTGTTGTGAGTGATATTTTGCGCAGTTTGGTTGAAGAGGTTGCTATGGAGGCCAGAAAGAGTGAATTGATTGACCAAAAAAGTGGGGTTTCGGCTCGCTTAACCATTAGTGCGTTAGAAAATTTGTACAGCTTTGCTGAGAGACGTATGTTGATTAATAAGGAAACAAAAACATACGCTAGGGTACTTGATTTATATGGGGCGATACCAGCCATCACCGGAAAGGTTGAGTTGGTTTATGAGGGAGAACTTGAAGGGGCATCAAATGTGGCCTATAACTTAATTGGGAAAGCGGTACGAAAATCGTTTGAAGGAATATTTCCCAGTCCTGAGCGTGCAAAAAAATCAAAACAGGCCAATCCGTTTGCCAAAATCGTAAACTGGTTTAATGATGGGAATCAGGTTTATTTGGGAAGCCAAATAACAGATAAAACGTATGAAAAAAGCTTGCTTGATGTGGATGGGCTTAAAGATTTTGTACAGCACCATTTTGGAAAATCGCCAAAACAAGAATTGTTGCTTTTAATGGAGTTTGTTTTACATGGATTGGCGGAATTTAGCCAAATTAGCAGAACTAATCACAACAACGGACCACTATTTAAAGATATTATGAGTGGCATGTTTGATGCTAATAAGGCAAATGATGCTGAACTTGGGGGGTATTATGAGGATTAATAGGCGCTTAAAAGCACTTATATATTGGATAATTATACTTGGGTACTTTTTTGGGTTGTTTTACCTATGGATGGATTATAAATTAAAAACCAGCGAACAAGGGCAATATCGCGAAAACATAAAAATAAATCCAAAGTAACTATTCAAACTCAATTAGTATTTGCCCCTTATCAACTGCGGATTTTTCTTCCGCAACAATTTTTTTAACCACCGCATCACCGGTTGCTTTTATTACATTCTCCATTTTCATGGCTTCAAGCACCAATAGGGAGTCGCCTTTTTTTATGGCATTACCGGGGTTTACTAATATGCGAAGTACCATACCGGGCATAGGTGCTTTTACATGGTTTACTTTTGCAGCTGACATTTTATCAAAACCGAGTTGTTTTAATAACTGGTCATACTTGGTGGTAATTTCCACTTGGTATTTTTCTCCGTTAATTAATATAGTTAGCAGCTTGCCTGTTTCATCAACTGCACCAAGTTCAATAGTTAATGATTGATTTTTAATAATGGCATGGTACTTATTAGGTGCAATCTTAACCCAGTCAGCATGAACAGTATCGCCATTCAGGGTAATTGTACCATTTTGGGCGTTCACTTCAAATTGTTTATTATCGTTTACTTTAGCGGTTAGCATTTAATTTTAATGTTTAAATTTTTATTGTTTAATTGTATTCCAATAATGAACACACACAATACCTTTTTTGTTATCCTTTCTAGTTGCCTTATTATTGGAGCTTGCAAAGTAAATAAAAACAGCAGTTCAACCAATACTCCTGTGCAAAACTCAGTTAATCAACCGGCTTCGGTAAAAGCGGGTAAAAAATATCCCTACCGAGAGGCCGAGCCAAGGGTATTGGATATTGAGCACATGGCTTTGCAAGTTTCTTTTAATTATGCCAATCAATATGTTTTGGGTAAGGCAACGCTTACCTGTAAGCCTTATTTTGCCAGCATTAAAACAGCACAGTTAGATGCAAGAGGTTTTGTAATTAATAGGGTTGCCTTGCTCAAAAATGCAGATACCTTGCCACTTAAGTACGAGTACAATGGCAGTAAATTATTGGTGTTTATGGGGGCAGAGTATACCAGAGGGCAAGTGTTTAAGCTGTTTATTGATTATGTGGCAAAGCCCAATGAAATTAAAGGAAGTAAAGGTGTAGCCATAACAGATGATAAGGGCCTTTATTTTATCAATCCGTTAGGCAATGAAAAGGACAAGCCCCGGCAGATATGGACACAAGGTGAAACCCAATCAAACTCATGCTGGTTTCCAACGGTAGATGCTCCGAATGAAAAAATTACCCAGGAATTAGCCATTACTGTAGAAGACAAAGAAATTACTTTAAGCAATGGTGAATTGATGAAGAGTAAGATGAATGCTGACGGAACCAGGACTGATTTTTGGAAACAAAATAAGCCACATGCTCCGTATTTGGTGATGCTTGCTGTGGGTGAATTTGAGCAAGTAAAGGACTTTTGGCGTGATAGTATTCCGGTTGATTATTATGTAGAAAAGGCATATAAGCCGTATGCAAAAATGGTGTTTGGTAATACTCCCGAGATGATGGAGGTGTTTAGTAAAAAACTAGGGGTTGATTACCCTTGGGATAAATACAGCCAAATTGTGGTAAGAGATTTTGTGAGTGGTGCCATGGAAAATACTTCAGCCGTTATTCATTATGATGCATTGCAGCATGATGCCCGTGAGCATTTGGATAATCCGACTGAGGATATTATTGCCCATGAATTGTTTCATCATTGGTTTGGCGATTTGGTTACTTGTGAGAGTTGGAGCAATTTGCCATTAAATGAGAGTTTTGCTACTTACGGTGAATATATCTGGCAAGAACATAAGTACGGACTTATGGAGGCCGATATGGAGTTTTATAGCAATTTACGCAGTTACCTTGGTCAAAAAAATAAGCATCGTGTTGAACCAATTCGTTACCACTATGGTTCGCGCGATGATATGTTTGATGTGGTAAGTTACCAGAAGGGCGGGCGTATGTTACATATGTTACGCAAACAAATAGGGGATGATGCTTTTTTTGAGTCGTTAAAGTTATACTTAACCAAGCACGCCTATAAAACAGCTGAAATTGCCGATTTACGCATGGCATTTGAAGAAGTTACCGGAGAGGATTTGCATTGGTTTTTTGACCAATGGTTTCTTAAGGGAGGTCATCCGGTGTTAGATTACAGTTATGCTTATGGTGCCGATCGCAAATCAGTTACCTTAACCATTAAACAAAAGCAAGATAGCACATGGGGTGTTTATCGCTTACCTATTCAGGTTGATTTATATACCGGAAGTGTAGCAACACGTTATCCAATCACTATTAACCAAGTGTCGCAAGAATTTACATTTGAGTCAAGTGGCGCCATTAGTTTTGTTAATGTTGATGCCAATCAAGCACTGGTAGCTGCAATTGACGACCATAAAACGGCTGCTGAATGTAAAGCCATGATATTAAACGGCCCGCTTTATATGGATAAGTATTATGCAGCTAAAGTTTGGGGCGAACAATTAAAAGATACGTTAACTAATGATGATATTAATACCTTGAACTATTTGCTAAAGCATGAGTTTTGGGGCTTGCGTAACCTAGGTATAAGCTTACTTGAACAGTTAGATAGTGTGAATAGAAAACCGTTTGAGCCTACCTTGTTTAATATTGCACGTATGGATAAAAAATCAGCCAACAGGGCTGATGCAACTACATTGTTAGCAGAAACTGATGCTAAAAAGTATACTTCCGTTTTTGAACAAGGCATTCAAGACTCCGCATACAGTGTGGTGGCGGCAAGTCTTGAAGCCTTAAACCTGGCTGACTCTACACTGGGTAAAAAGTACGTAAATGCCAATAAAGAAACCAAAAGCGGAACGGTACAATTGGCTGTTGCGCGTATTTTGGCAGAGTACCCAAGTGTTGATGAAGTGGCTTATTTTGAAAGTAAGTTTAACTTGAAAGGATATTATAAATATAGTTTGTTTGCGGAGTATATTAAGTATTTGCAGCTTACTGATAAGGCCATTCAACTCAAGGCCATTCCAGGGTTGAAAAAGTTTTACCAAACAACGAATGATGAAACAAGGGCCTTGGAAAGATAAGATTACTGATTTGGAGGAGCAGAAAAAAGCCAACAAGAAAAAGCCGGAGCTAAATGTTGCAATTGATGAGAAAATACTGGAAGCTCGGATGATGATTGATGAATACCAGCAGATTGTAAAGTAAAGGTTGGTCGGATCAATTTTAACATATTTGTGTTTTTGGTTATTAATTTTGTTTTTTTGATGCTACATTTGCCTTGTGAAATCACAATCAAGTCATAATTATATAGTTACAGAGCTCGGGAAACGGGTTAAAAAAATTAGGAGAGAAAAAGGATTCACTCAGGAATTCGTTGCCGAAAAAATGGGCATTAGCCAATCAGCCTACTCAAAAATAGAAAACGATATTGGTAGTTGTACATTTAATACATTAAAAAAAATTGCTGATATTTTGCAGGTTAGTATGCCTTATTTGTGTGATGTTCATAATGAATTGGCAAATAAGGTAAAAAAACACCTGTAATTGGTGTTCACTACCTTCATGCATCAATGTTTACTTGGCATGTAAGTGATTATTTTTAGTTTATGCAAAGGTGCTTCCTAATATAAATGTTTGCAGCAGTGGGTTCTGAATGTTTTTTACATAAGTATTGAATGGGTAAGCTTAGGGCAAAAGGGGGTATGTGGTATCAACCGCTGTTCCGCTAACTAGATACTAATGCTCAATACTCAGTGTTTGCCATTGGCCATTATTTACCTTCACGTAGTACAAGCCGTTGGTTAATTCACTTACATCAATTGTATTATTGGTGTTGGTTTGCATAACCACTTGCCCTGTAAGGTTAATAATGGTTACTTGTTGTGTGGCAGCATTGTTGGCTAACTGAATATAAGTATTGGCCGGATTGGGATAAATGCGCACCAATTCAGGCAGTTCGGCCTCAGTCACCGAGGTATTTAAGTTGTTTAATCGCCAATAAGCCACGTCACCATTTTCGCTACCGGTAACCAAATCATAGCTGTGAGGGTGAAATGCTAATGAATAAGTGGTTCCTCCATCCGGCACATTAAAGCGGCTGATTAACTGACCAGTTTTGGTTTCGTACAACAAAGCCCCTCCGGCAGATGCAACAGCCAAGTATTTGTTGTCAAATGAAATATCTACCTGATGGATGTCATAAGGAACATCAATGTTTAATCTATTCATGTAGTATCCACTTGCATCGTACACCTTTAGTTGCATGGTTTCAAGTATGGCAATAATTTTATTGTTATCGTTACTTACTTTAACATGTACAATGGGTTGCCTAATTTCAGTAAATGTATAAGTGGTTTGGCCAGTAGCTGGGTTCCATATTTTCATGGTTCCATCGTTGCTGCCTGATACAATAAATGCTCCGTTAGGCGACCAATCAACAGCTTTTACTTGGGCTTTGTGCCCAATTAATGTTTTATAAACGTATGCTGAGTCTACATCATAAATGCGAATATTACCGTCTAGCCCATCTAAAACCATTTGTTGGTTATCCGCTGAAAAATCAATAGAGAATGAGCCCCTACCTTCTGTGTTCAGGTCATATAATAAACGTGGAATTTTTTTTGTATTATCAAAAACCAACAACTTACCCACTTCGTCTACCGTAGCAAAATAGTTGGTGTTTGAACTGAACTTGGCCGCATGTAAACATAAGGTGCCCGGATCAACTTCGTACACCCATTTTAATTGGCCGGTGGTTGCATCCCAAATTCTTATTTGTGATTCAGTGCATTGCGAACTGCTTAATACTCTTGAACCGTCAGCTGAGTAGGAAACAGAATAAGTTGCTCGATAATCAGAGTGACTTTTTTGGTTCCAAACAACCGATTGGGCGTTTAAAACAGCAGGCAACAGTGCCGTTAACCAAAGGAACTTTCTCATAAAAAGTACAATATTGCGTTTAACATGAATTTAATTGAAAAGGCTAAACAAAGGATTAATCTTTGTTTAGCCTGTGTATAAAAAAGGTTATTGCAATAATATTTTCTGAATCATCCGGCTATTGCCACTGAGGTATTCAACAAATACAAACCCTCTTGGCAAGTCATTAACCTGTAAAGTTGTTGAACCTTTAATGGCCTCAATTTTTTCTTCACGTAAGGTGCGGCCTAAAATGTCAGTAAACCTAATGGTTGCATTTTTGGCGGTATTGCCTTTAATGGTGATGAT
>RDYC01000110.1 GCA_004293295.1 Bacteroidota bacterium | reverse complement strand
ACGGATACGTTATACAATTCAACCACGGAAACTTTCCCAATCGAAATTCGGGAGATTTATGGTGCAAGTGCCTCAAAAAAGGTGATGATTAAACCTGGAGCAGGTTTAAATGTGAACATTGCAGGGGGTACAACTTCAGCATTGTTTAGGCTAAATGGTACTGATTACTTTACCATAGATGGATCAAACAATGGAACAAACTCAAGAAACCTACTGATTAGGAACTTAAGTACGAGTACAACCTCTGCGGTAATATGGGGGTACACAAATTTATTAACAGATAATCCTGCAACGTTTAATGTAATTAAAAATACTAGAGTTTGGGGGAGTGGCCCTTCGGGCACATTAGCTTGCATTGGTTTTGGCTCAGGAACAATAGGCATAACAAGCACTGGTAAAGGCAATAACAATAACACGATTACCAATTGCGAGATAAGAGGTGCGTCAAATGGTATTTATTTGGGAGGGAGTTCTATTGCCTTAAAAGACCAGAACAATGTTATTTCGTTTAATACCATCAATGGAACAAGTCCGTTAAATATTGGTCATAGGGGTATTGTAACCACCTTCCAAAATAATCTTTTGATAGAAAATAATCTAATAGGAAATATCATTAATACATCAACAGCTAGCGGTATATCGTTGGGATACACTGGCACAAATACTTTTGCGCCAGCAGGGGGCGAGGTAACAAATGCCATTGTAAGAAACAATACGATTGGACCAATTGCCTGTTCCGGCAGTGCTAGTGCATTTGGCATATGTGTTACACCAGCCACTTTGGGTACGGATTCCATCTATAACAACCTGATTGCAGGGATAGAGTCTCTAGCCACGCCTAATGATTTTACTGCTGGTATTTATGCAGGCGGGGGGACAGGGTCTGTTACCCGTATTTTGCACAATACAGTTTCAATGAGCGGATTAATTAATGGCAGCACCCCTAATCGCTATGCGATTGCCATAGGCGCAGGAGACCCTGTTATGGATGTCAGAAACAATATCTTCTCTAACGCATTATCAACATTGGGATCAGGTAAGAACTTTGCCATTGGATTAGGCTCAACCACTTTTACGAACCTTACTTTAAACTATAATGCATACTTTGTATCAGGTGCACTTGGACAACTTGCTGTTAGTGGGGGTATAGGTAATGTTGGAACAGGCACTGAATATTCAACCTTGAATGCATTTAGAGCGGCAACAGGTAAAGATGCGAATTCTGTGAACAAGGCCGTTACATTTGTATCAGCAACAAACGCGCATCTTGCAGGCGCATCCATTGGTGATACTAGTTTGAGGTGCTTGCCAATACTGGGTATTACCACCGATATCGACAATGAATTGCGAAATACCATATTCACTTATATGGGTGCCGATGAAATTGTAAGTAATCCTTTGCCAGTAAAACTACTTTCCTTTAATGCCCAAGCATTATCAACAGATGCATGGGTTACGTGGACCACTGCTGCCGAAGTAAACAATAAAGGATTTGAATTGGAACGTTCTTTTGATGGTAAAACTTTTGAGTTTACACAATTTATTGAAGGGGCAAGCAACAGCAATAAAATAAATAACTACCAATATATTGATGCGGGCATTTTAGCAAAAACGCCTATTGTTTATTATCGCTTAAAACAAGTTGACTATAATGGCAGGTTTGAATACAGTGAGACTGTAATGGTAAGCAAACCAAAAACATCTTCAAACGAAGTGGTGGTTTATCCAAATCCAACCTCAGGTATTATTTCTTTGCTGATTGAAACTGATGTGGAAGAAAATTATGAAGTAACCATCACCAACATGAATGGAAAAGTTGTGTATAACCGTCAACTGTTGGCTCAACAGGGTAACAACCAAATTACCTTACCAGGGTCAGATGAATTAATTTCAGGAATTTATTTTGTGCGGGTAACTGGACAACAACAAACCAAAGTAATTAAACTGGTGAAAACGAATTAATATCCTGCATGAACATATAGTAGCAATGCCAAAGCTCATCACTTTGGGTTTAACTTCCATTATCAATAAGCTGGCAACACGTGCTTGCAACAGCAGTTTACAGGCTAAAACAACGTATTCGTTGCATCATGTAATGTTCATCAACAGACTAAAAGACTTGATTTTATGGCATTTAATTAAGCCAACTGCAATTAAATTTTAAAAATTAGTGCCGGAGTTGTTTCTTTGCAGCGCGTTGGTCTCGTAGTTCAATGGATAGAATAGATGTTTCCTAAACATTTGATACAGGTTCGATTCCTGTCGAGACTACCAAAAATACAAAGCACCCCCAAAAAGGGTGCTTTTTTAATAACAAAACTAAGGTGAGGCATGGCTAAGCAAAAACTGAAACGGTTTGCAGAATTTTCCGGTTTTCCGCATACATTCGATTTTCCCTATCATTTTAAAGGAAAATGGGGTAGCGAAGTATTTAAAAACACAAATCCAATTGTGTTGGAGTTGGGCTGCGGAAAGGGGGAGTACACCATAGCTTTAGCGGAGGTTTATCCGGATAAAAACTTTATTGGGATTGACATTAAGAGCAATCGCATGTGGGTTGGTGCTAATACAGCATTAGAAAAAGGCATGAACAATGTTGTTTTTATGCGTGCCCTGATGCACCGTATACACGAATTGTTTGACAAAGAAGAGATTGGCGAGATTTGGATTACTTTTCCTGATCCTTTTGTTCGTATGCGCAGTGCCAAGCATCGGCTAACTCATTCTCGCTTTTTAAGGTTATATCGCCAAATACTTAAGTTGGGTGGAAGTATTAACTTTAAAACAGATAGTGATGAGCTATTTGCTTTTACCCTAAACATGTTGCAACACCTGCAAATTACTCCTGAGGTAATAGAGTTTGATGTGCATGCCAATACAACTGCGGAGCCCTTGCTCAAAAATGTGCGTACTTATTACGAGAACTTGTTTATGGCTAAGGGTAAAACCATTAAGTTTACACGGTTCACGCTAGATAACTTTACAGAGGAGAGGGCGCTGCAGTTCGAAACATGGTTTGAACAAGAACGGCTAAAATTGGTTGCTGAAGGAAAAAGTACAGGGATTTAAAGCAACAGCCCAATAGTTAGATGTATTAGCATCACCAGGCAAAAAAGCACTTTCAGCAAAATTCCACCTATTAATCCAATAAAAACACCTAAGGCAGCGGTAAACGCTTGCCTGTTGGTTTTGCCTGTTTGCAATTCGCCTATAAACGATCCTAAAAAGGCACCAACAAAAATACCTAAAGGAATAGGAATAAATATCCCTAACAGCATGCCAATATTTGCTCCTGTAGCCCCCTTGCTGCTGCCTCCGGTAAATTTGGTAGCTAATGCAGGCAACCACAAATCAACCAATACCAAAGCAGTTACCAATAGCCCATAAACAATGAGCCATCCAACTGAAATAGGTTGGTAAGTGGTATAGTAAGTAATAAATAATCCTACAAATGCTAATGGAGGGCCGGGTAAGGCCGGTAAAACACTGCCTATTATACCAATAACTAAAAATACAAATGCTAAAATAATTAAAACTATATCCATGTTTTATACCTTTGTGCCATGCAAACCTTTTTTGTGCAAGATAGCGCCTTTTCTTTTGATGAGGTTAAGGCAGGAAATTTCATGTTTAATGAGCAGTATTTCGAGCGAACATTAGCCTTTTGCAAGAAGTGGCTAAATGGAGAGCAAACATTTGAGTTTAATACCTCAGGCAGCACGGGAGCACCTACTTCCATTCAGGCAAAAAGGGCGCATATGGAGCACAGTGCGCAATCTACAATAACAGCCTTGGGGCTAACTGCAAACGAGCACATTTATTTGTGTATTAATGCACAAATGATAGGTGGTGCAATGATGTTGGTTAGGGGCATGGAATTGGGTTGCGATATTTCC
>RDYC01000109.1 GCA_004293295.1 Bacteroidota bacterium | reverse complement strand
GGTGCTGTAACTATTTCTTCCCCTTCTTTCAGTCCGGTAATTACATGAATATATTTATCGTTTTGGATACCACTTTTAACTTCGCGCATGCTTACCACATCATTCTTCACCACAAAAACAACCTCAACCTCTTCAGCACCCTTTTTGTTTACCCCCTTAACCTTGATATTTGAGGTTTTGCTGCTGTCTAATTCATCCTTGGGTCTCATCGCAACCGCTTCAATTGGTATGGCTAATGCTTGGCTTACACTTTGGGTTTGGATATCAACCGAGGCAGACATTCCTGGTCTGAATACGTTGCGTTTCTTGCCATATTGTGCGGTTAAATCAGCATATGATGCACGTAAAATTCTTATTTTAACAACAAAATTGGTTACTTGATCGCTGGTGGTTTGCGTTGTTGTTGTGGCTGAGTTGGCAATCTCGGTGACAATTCCTTTAAACTTTCTGGTTCCATAAGCATCAACCTCAACCAATGCTGTATCAAATAATGACACTTTAACAATATCATTTTCATTTACATCAACACTTACTTCCATGTTATTTAAATCAGCTATCCGCATCATTTCTGTACCCGCCATTTGAGATGTTCCAACAACCCGTTCTCCTTTTTCAACATTTAGCTTTGATACCACACCATCAACCGGGGCAAAAATTTCTGTTCTGGTGAGGTTTTTTTTCGCTTCATTCAATGAGGCTTCCTGACTTTGTACCGTAAATTGGGCACCTAAAATGGTTTGTTTACCGGCTTCAACCTCGGCTTTCGCACTTATATAAGCTGATTTAGAAGTCTCAAACTCCGCGTCACTCATTAAATTTTGGTCGTGCATTTTAACGTTTCGCTGATTCTGTTTTTCAAGCTCCACCAATTTGGCTTCGGCTTGCAACAGCCTAGCTTTGGCATTTGCTAAATTAGCTTTTGAGTTATTGAGCGCGGCTTCAGTTCTGGCCAATGCCGACTGGTAAAGCTCGGGGTCAATTCTTGCCAATATTTGTCCGGCTCGAACTGAGTCTCCCTCCCTAACATACATCTCTCTAATTTCACCAGAAACATCGCTACTGATTTTAACTTCAACCTCCGGCTGAACCTTACCGTTAGCGGTTACACTTTCTGTAATATTCTGTATCTCTACTTTGCCAACGGCTACCTTTACAAGGTCTTTTTTTCCGATAGCTCCAGTACTTTTACCCACAATAAATATCACTGTAAGCAGGGCTACTGCAATTAACAGTATCCAGAGTAGCTTATTGGTTCTTTTTTTTTGCTTTTCTATTTTTGTCATAATTTAGTATAGGGATTTACCCAAATAAAAATCCATCACTTTTTTTCTAAACAATAGCTCATATTTGGATTGAAGCATGTTTGTTTCTGCTTGCAAATATTGGTTTTTTGTGCTTATAAAGTCGGCTGTATTTAATGCGCCAAGATTAAATTGGCTTTCTGCCAACAAATAAGCTTCCTTATTTGCATCAAAGTTATCTTTTGCGGCACTGAACTTTTTTTCGGCAGAAGTGAGGTCTAAATAAGCTTGTTGCACATTCTTATATATATCCAATTCGGTTTGTTTTACGGCCAACTTGGTATTTATTTGATTAATTCGTTGTTTTTGGATATTGGTATTTACTTGCCATCCATTAAATATTGGCATGCTTAATGTAAAGCCTAGACTCTTTCCCAAATTCGTATTAAACTGGTCGTTAAATGGTGTTACTTCTGAGCCTGGATAGGTGATAAAAGTAGTATATATTGGGTCTCCTTTACTATCTACCCCAATTGGCCTTAAGTTTGGGATAGGGGCTCCAACGCCTCGGTTGTTTTGTGTGGTATAAAAAGAGTTTACACCACCACTCATGGTTATTCTAGGACTCCTGCCGCCCGCAGCAATAAAGTATGAAAGCTGCGCAGCTCTTTCTCGCTCTTTAGCAGCCAAGGCATCCGGACTTTTACTCAAAAATTCTTGGTAAACCTCATTTACAGAAATTAATAACCCATTCGTGAGCTGAAAAGAAGGATCTGGAGGCACAATTTTATTGGCTGTATCAGGAGTGATATTGATAAGTTGCCATAAACTTAAATAAGCTTGGTCAAGCTGAGTTTGAGCAGTAATCATAGCCGATTCCTCATTAGTAAGTTGTGCCTTAATTTGCAGGAGCTTTACCTTATTTATGTTTCCAAGGTCGTACATTTTTTGCTGGCGTTTTAATTGCTCACGCGTTGCTTGTATCTGTAACAGCCTCGACTGCAGAACTTCTGTATTGAGCAGCACTTGCATGTAGGCATTGGCTACTTGCAACGACAAGTTGTTTTTTGCAGCCGCAACTTCTAAGTTAACAGCCCGTTGATTACTTTGTTGTAGCCTTACATTGTTTGAATTTTGAAATCCATTAAATAAAGTCATTGAACTGTTTAGAGAAAAATTATTGCTTCTAAAAGTAATGTCGCGTTGTGTAGTATTGGTAAGTGGGTCAATAGCAAATCCGGTATTATAATTGTTGGTAACAGCCCCATTTAGGCTAGGTAATAAAGCCAATTTGCTCTGTAAACCATCGGCAGAAGCCGTTTTTATATTTAGCTCTCGCTGCTGAATGTTGATGTTATTGCTCAGGGCCAAATCAACACATTGTTGCAAGCTAAATATTGTTGCTGTTTTCTGCGCCTTAGCAGGAAATACCCAAATTATAACTATAAGTATTATTTTGCACCCAATAACAAAAGCGTTATTTTTCATTGATTGATTATTTATGTCTAACCCTCAAAATTAATGTTTAAACACTCTATACCTGCTTTATTTCCATTAGTGGCACCTAGCCTTACTTGGAAGGTAAATACTGCAGATAAAGCATTATACATCACTTTTGACGATGGACCTCATCCTAAAATTACGCCAAAGGTATTAGATATATTAGACGAATATCAAATAAAAGCTACTTTTTTTTGTGTGGGTGAAAATGTAAAAAAGTACCCTGATACTTTTAAAGACGTTATAAGCCGCGGACACGCTATTGGTAACCATACTTATAATCACCTTAGTGGGTACACAACCCCTAACGATACGTATTACCAAAATATTGAAGAAGCAGCAAAACACATTGACTCAAAACTGTTTAGACCGCCTTATGGCCGTATTACTCCTCGTCAGATTGCCCATTTAAAACAGCAATACAAAATTGTAATGTGGAGCATTTTAACACGAGACTACGAGGAACACTTAAACCTGGAACGTGCAAAAGCAAACCTCATCAAAGAAATTAAACCGGGAGATGTTATTGTTTTTCATGATAGCGAAAAGGCCGAAAAAAATATGTTTGCCTTATTACCACCCATCCTTGAGCATTTTAAAAAACTTCATTATTCCTTTCTTCCGCTATAATGTTTATTGCTTGCTCCATATTACTTGCTGTTTATTTGTTCATTCAAGCAATTAACTTGCTTGTTATCCGCATTATTGGATTTGATAGAACCCCGAATCATCTTTCGTCACCGCTTCCATCACTGGCTATTTTAGTGGCGGCAAGAAATGAGGCGGAAAATTTACCCCATTGCTTGCAATCATTGGTTAAGTTAGACTACCCCAAACATTTAATAGAAATTTGGGTTGGTAACGACCAATCAGAGGATGCAACAGAACAAATTATTGATGAATTTGCCTCCCAGTACTCTTTTGTTAAAAAGCTGAACATTACCGAAAATATTGGTTTAGCCAAAGGCAAAGCCAATGTGCTTGCACAATTAGCCCGCCAAAGCAATGCTTCCATATTTTTTATAACAGATGCAGATATACAGGTAAAGCCCCAGTGGGCTAAAACCATGTTAGGTTTTTTTAACCATGATACTGCCATTGTTAGTGGAACCACCGTTGTTGATCATTCAGGATACCTAAAGCCTATGCAACAAATGGACTGGCTTTATTTTATGGGTTT
>RDYC01000108.1 GCA_004293295.1 Bacteroidota bacterium | reverse complement strand
AAATTATCCGATTATGCATTTGTAGTAGGTGCTAATGTAAGGTTGTATCGTCCTAACTCGGCAGGCACCATCTTTTTAGATACGGGTTCAGTGCGTATCACCAACTGGGAATTTGGTTCGTTTTTTGGTGTTGAAAAAAAGTTTATTGCTAATAAACTTAAAGTTACCACTACCGTTCGCTTAGATAAAAACCAAAACTT
Source organism: Bacteroidota bacterium (assembly GCA_004293295.1). GTDB lineage: Bacteria > Bacteroidota > Bacteroidia > UKL13-3 > UKL13-3 > UBA6183. The sequence continues at coordinate 3,742 of RDYC01000108.1, read as the reverse complement.
CGACCCGTTAATATCCCCTGCGGTTTCTTTTATTTTTGCGCCAAACAAACACCATACCATCCGCTTATCTTTCTCTTCTGCTATTAGAAATCCAACACTTACTGATCAATATTTCTACCTTCCGGTAGGTCGTGCCATTCTTTTGGGTAACCTTGACGGCTATCGCGGGCTAATTACGCTTAATTCATTAAATAACTTTAGAAACGCTGCATTTCCTAGCCGCGATACGCTGGAGTATTTTGATGTGAACCCGGTTAAACCGGAACGGGTGCAAACTATTGAGGCCGGTTACCGTATTGAACTATTTAACAAATTGTACATTGATATGAACGGCTATTTTAGTGTGTATCAAGATTTTCTTGGGTTTGTTATTGGGGTTACTGCAGATATTGACTCCGCCTCGAATATCATTAGAGGCGCAACAGCCTATCGTGTAACCACAAACTCCGCAGATATTGTTACTACGCATGGTTTTACCATTGGTGCAAACTATTTTATGAAAAGGGCTCTTGGGTTTAATGCAAATTATTCTTGGAACGTATTGGATCGTAGAAACTCCAACGACCCTATTATTCCGGCATTTAACACCCCCGAACATAAGTATAACCTCGGTATTAGTGGCCGGGATATGATTATTAAACTCGGAGGTAAAAACTCACCTAACTGGGGATATGGAATTAATTATAAGTGGATTCAAGGCTTTATGTTTGAAGGTTCGCCTCAGTTTACCGGATTTGTGCCTACTTATGATATGGTTGATGTTCAAATTAATAAAAAAATTATCTCTCCTAAGTTTAACACCACAGTAAAACTTGGCGCAAATAATGTGCTGAATAACAAGCAGATTCAGGTTTTTGGTGGCCCTAGAATAGGGCGAATGATTTATTTATCAGTACTAATTGACTTAGAAAATCAACAGTAAGTACACTTTTACTCAAACATTTTATATATTGCATTATATCAATTTAACATTATGAAAAAACACGTACTATTATTCGCGGCTGTGTTATTAGCTTTTGCTTTTAACAGTAATGCCCAAAAACGTTATTTAAACCTGGTATTTGATTCTGTATCAGTAACCGCTGTTCCTAATTATCATACCAATATTTGGGTGCCGCCATTCAGTGGAAATCCTACATTACCTGGGCCAAGGCCATTATCAGCTGCCTTTTATGCACCAAAAGGTGATACCTTGCCTAAACGTCCTGTTGTTATTTTAATGCACACAGGAAGTTTTTTACCTGCAATTACCAACCAACAAACTACCGGTAACATTAACGATTCAACTGTCGTTGAAATGGCAACCAGGCTAGCAAAACGCGGGTTTGCAGTAATGGCTATTAACTATAGGCTTGGTTGGAATCCTGCTACCACCGATGCTAACGTTGCTACTGGTCAATTATTAAACGCCACTTACCGTGCCGTGCAAGATGCTAAAAACGCAATTCGCTATTTACGCAGTAACGCTACTACTTTAGGTATTGATACTTCGAGAATTATTCTTGGTGGACAAGGTACCGGAGGTTATGCTTCGTTGGCTTGTGCTACATTAAACAAATACAGCGAAATTACTTTAGGTAAATTCATCTACAATAACTCTACAAACCCTCTTGATCCTAAAAATGGCCAACCTTATGTTGACACTACACTTTCTGGCGATTGGAATGGTATTGGAGGAAGTGTATTAAACACTTCGGCCAATCCTGCTATTCCAACAAATTTCCATTTTGAATTTAATATTGGTGGTGCTATGGGTGATTCAGTTTGGTTAGAACAAGGTGATATGCCAATGGTAGCTTTCCATTGTGCAACTGATCCATTTGCTCCTTACGGAGTAGGTAATGTGGTAGTACCAACGACAGGAGCCGTTGTTATCTCTAACGCTTTTGGATCTAAAGCCGTAATTGAAAGAGCTAATCGTTTGGGTAATAATGATACGTTAAACAACAAGGTTTATAATGACCCTTATACTACAAGAGCATTGGTTGCCAGCAACGGAACTAAAAACCTATTTACCTTCAGATTTATCCCTCAATTACAAATCCAAGGTTCGCCATGGGAGTGGTGGGATAGGCCAACTGTACAAGGTTTACCTGGTGGCCGTAATGCTGACTCATTATCAATGTTAACTAACCCTGATATGAGTGCTGCAAAAGCAAAAGCGTACATTGATACCATCCAAGGCTTCTTGGTTCCACGTATTGTTAGTGCATTAAATTTACCAGGGGCTGAAGATTTTCTACCAGTTGGTGTTAAAGAAGTGGTTAACGTTAGCCAACACTTAACTGTTTTCCCTAACCCTGCTTCAGAAATGGTAAACGTTAGCTTAGAAGCTAAAGCCGGACAAGCTGCTTCATACCAAGTTGTTGACATTACCGGACGTACCGTATTGGCTCAACAAGTAAACAGCAATGAATTTAGCTTCCCGGCTATGGGAATAAATCCTGGTTTATACTTTGTTCACCTATCATTAAAAGATGGTAACATTGCTACTAAACGTATTATTATAAAATAATTAAAATAATTTCCTAAAAAGCCCATGTACAAATTGTACATGGGCTTTTTTTATGTGCCCGAGTAAAATCCACAATAGTTTACTATATTGCTAAAGCACATCAAGCCAACCTATGAGAATTTTTATTATTGAAGACGATGTTTGGTATAGCGAACTGTTGGTTTACCACCTTTCGCTTAATCCTGATTACGAAGTTCATAAATTTAATACCGCTAAAGAAGCATTGGCTAAGCTCCATTTAAAGCCGGATGTGATAACACTTGATTATTCGCTTGCTGATGCAAAAGGAGACGAGGTGCTCAAAAAAATTAAATCATTTAACCCCGATACGGAAGTCATCATCATATCAGGTCAGGAAGATGTATCAACAGCTATTGGATTATTAAGAGAGGGTGCCTATGATTATTTTGTAAAAGATGATGACACCAAGGACAGGCTTTGGAGCACTATCATAAAAATAAGGGATACCAAAGCTCTTAAACAGGAGGTTGAAACCTTAAGAGAAGAGGTTGCCCAGAAATACGATTACAGCAAAAGCATTGCCGGCAATAGCGATGCCATTAAGCGCATTTTTAATTTAATTGATAAGGCCACCAAAACAAACATCACCGTTAGTATAACCGGAGAAACCGGCACGGGAAAAGAACTGGTTGCGAAAGCCATTCATTACCATAGCGAACGTGCTAAAAAAGCATTTGTTGCAGTTAATGTTGCCGCCATACCAAAAGAGCTATTGGAAAGTGAGCTATTTGGCTACGAAAAAGGCGCTTTTACCGGAGCCAGCAACCGCAAAATAGGCAAGTTTGAAGAGGCTGATAAGGGTACTTTGTTTCTGGATGAAATTGGTGAACTGGACCTTAACTTACAAGCCAAATTGTTGCGTGCTTTGCAAGAAAAAGAAATTACACGGGTTGGTGGAAATGGAACAGTAAAAGTAGATTGTAGAATTGTGGTGGCAACTCACAAAAATTTACAAGAAGAAGCACAAAAGGGGAATTTTAGAGAAGACCTGTATTACCGACTTTTAGGACTACCCATAACCTTGCCCCCACTTAGGGATCGTGGTAACGACATTTTATTGATTGCAAAACATTTTATAGAAAGTTTTTGCAAAGAGAATAAGCTTAAGAAAAAAACACTAAGCAATGAGGCTCAACAAAAATTATTGAAGTATCATTATCCGGGAAACGTAAGAGAATTAGGAGCAGTAATTAACCTGGCCGTGGT
>RDYC01000107.1 GCA_004293295.1 Bacteroidota bacterium | reverse complement strand
GTATGTGTACTCTAGTCTCACATTGGCTTTACCGCATGTTTTGAAGCGATGGTATTGCACAGAATCAGGCTGAAGAGAATTATGGTCATAAATAGTGGTATCTCCATTTAATGATACAATCCATTTTCTGGTTTGAAACAGGTTATAATGCCCAAAAGCAACGATATTATTACTAAAACAAGAATTGTTGAAGTGATACAATTGAATCACCGAATCAGGACTTGCCGTGAACACCCTTTGGGAATCGGATTTGATGATACAACCGTTTTTATCCTCAATAATTACCCGTGTTTGATACATTCGGTAGGCTTGACTGATATAGGTGTATGATAAGTTGTTCCAAGGCGCATACAGGGTATCACCATTCCCCAATATCCAGGTAATTTTATTGGCGTTGGTGGCATTGTACGGACCGTTATGTGATAAAATTATATCAGTTTTGGTGCATTGTACATTATGCGCAATATTCAAGCTCAAGTTGATAGTTTTAGGATGAACCACAACCGAATCAACATATTGGTCAATGCAATCATTGGTATCTTTTACTTCTAATACCACTTTGTATTTTCCACCTGCAATGTCCGAATAACTATGGTCAAATGCCGGTTCATCAAGAACCAAGTCTAAATCAAAAGCCCCATCATCGTAAACAATGGTACGTTGTTTAAGTGGGGCATTACTTGTTCCGGGTTGTGATACATCTAAAAATTCAAAACGGTTGTTATCAAAACATTGGGCGTAAGCAGAAATGCGGTTGTATTTAGCCGTTGGCTTATCAAATACGTTTACGGTAATCGGGGTTGCTTCGCAGTAATTTCCGCCAAAGGTGTAAATACGCAAAGTAACAGTGTAAGTTCCGGCTTTGGGATATTGGTAAGTAGGTGAAACCTGTGCGCTGGTGCTGCCATCTCCAAAACTCCATGCAAATGCTGAATCATTGGCTGTTGCAGGACTTGGCGTAAATACTGTGGTGGCTCCAAGGCAAATCTTTTTTAAACTCACATTAATGGAACATTGCCCAAGTGATTCTAAAGAGCAGAGCACCAACAATACTGCAATTACCCGATAATTCATGCGGTAATTTACTACTAAACTTTCTAAAAAAAAATCTTAATAAAAATGTTGTTACCAATTATTGAACATGAGTTTAAAATCAAAAAGGCCGCTTGCAATAAACAAGCGGCCTTAAAGCTATTAATCAGGTGGATTAAACCACTAATCTACTTTGTAATCAACAATTTTATAACCTAATTTGCTCAGGTTAGCTCCAATTTTTTCTTTATCACCAACTACCACAATCACCATTTTTTCAGTTGGCAATAGCTCTGCTGCCATGCTGTTTAACTCTGCTTTGGTAAGACCTTGCAAAGTTCTGGTTTGTTGTTCAATGTAATCAAGCGGGAGGTTTCTTGCCGCGATGGTTGAAAGGAAATTGGCTTTTTGAAACAATGTTTCATAACGCAACGCATCACCTGAGCGAAGGGATTTTTTAGCAAATTCCAATTCTTCATCATTCATTCCATCTTTACGGTACTTATTCAGTTCGTAGAAAATTTCCTTTAAAGCAGAATCGGTTGCTGTTGCTCTTACTCCACACGAAACAGTGAATGGGCCTATTAATTCAGTAGCAGAGAAACCACCACGTATGCCGTAGGTAAAGCCTTTATCTTCGCGTAAATTTAAGTTAAGGCGGCTGTTAAAGTTACCTCCCAATGGGAAATTCATTACACGTGCTTTAAAGTATTTACCGTTATAATCATAAGGCATTGCCAAGTAACCTACACGTATTTCGCTTTGGCTGGCTTTGTATTTATCTATTAAATAAATTTGCGTTTTTTCAATAACCGGAGCATTTACTGCAACATTTGGCAATACGGCATTTTTATTATTCCATTTTTTCAAAAACTGTAACTTAGGTAAAATTTCGTCTTTCGAGATGGCACCCACAACTACTAAGTTGGTCAGTTCAGGAGCATAAAACTTATCATAAAACATTTGAACATCCTTAACACTAAAGCTTTTCAAGGTTTTATAGGTTCCTTCAGTTGGTTCAGATACAATTGATTTGGCACCGTATAATAATTTGGCATATGCTTTATCTGCTAAATCGGCAGCATCTGTTTTGTTCGACATGATGTTTTGAATGGTTGCTGTTTGGTCACGTTTAAAATCTTCAACGGTAAATTTCGGCCTCAATAATCTCTCTTCTAGCAAAGCCAATGTTTTATCCAAATTTTTCTTTTGCGAAATCACTTGGATGTAAGTGGCTTCATCATCAGCATAAAAGGAAATATTGCTACCTATTTTTAATAATTCACTTTGAATTGCCTCGGAAGTATAATTTTGGGTTGTTTCGTTCATTAAGCCTGCTGTTAAAGAAGCTAAACCGGCTTTGCTCGGATCATTAATGGCCATGTTGCCACCTTTAATGGTAAAGTTTAACGATACTAGGGGCAACTCATTCGTTTCGGTTCCGGTGATTTTAATGCCATTCGGCAACTTATCTTGGTAAATGGTTGGTACAATTAGTGCAGGGGCCACACCCGGGTCAGGCTTTTTGCTTCTGTCAAAATTGTCAACCGGCTTGTTGTAGGTAAGGCCTTTATATTCCAACTCAGAGCTGGCTTTTCCAGAAGTTTCAACCAATGGGGTTTCTTCTTTGTTGCTTGAAGCTGCGTTTTGGTTTTTAGGGAAGATATTTACAATTGCTGCGTACTTTCCTTTGATATAAGTGTTAAACACCCTAACAACGTCTTCTTTGGTTACTTTCTGGTAACGGGCCAACTCATCGTTTACGTTCCATTTTTTATCGCCAAGGGTGTAAAAGGTTTCGCTAATTAATGAAGCACGACCTGCCACGCTTTGTAAACGCTGCATAATGCCGGTTTCTATTGACCCTTTAGCACGTAACAAATCATCATCGCTTACCCCTTGGGCCGCAAAATCTTCTATTGTTTTTCTAATTAAGGCTTCTACATCTGTTTCACCATCAGGAAATGATAGCACTACAATATTAAATTCTCCGGCCAACTCGTTGCCAAAACCAACACCATGGTAAGCAGTTGCTTGCAAGGCTTTTTCAGGTTTTACAAAGTTTTTGTAAAAAATACTGTTATTGCCTTGACCCATAATAGAGCCTAATAAATCCAAGGCAGCCTCATCAGGGTGGTATGCAGGCACAGTAGGGTAAGTAAATTGCAACAATGGCAGGTACACTTTATCGCCATAGTTGGCGTATACATTATCCGGTAAACGAACTGGGTCAACACGTTGCTTGCGTACTTCAGGACCTCTTGGAATAGGGGCAAAGTATTTTTCAACCAGTTTTATGGCATCGGCAGGATTAACATCACCTGCAATTACTATGCTGGCGTTGTTAGGGCCGTACCAACGCATAAAGAAGTTTTTCAAATCCTCTACATTCACCCTATTTAAATCATCCACAAAACCAATGGTTGGCCAGTAGTAAGGGTGATTAGGCGGGTAAAGAATGGTGTTTTTAATTTCATCTAACATCCCGTAGGGGCGGTTGGTAACATTTTGATCTTTTTCGTTTTTTACTGTTGCACGTTGTGTTTCAAACTTCTTTTGGGTAACGGCATCCAGCAAAAAGCCCATCCTATCGGCTTCTAACCAAAGCGCAGTTTCTAAATAGTTTTTAGGAACTGTTTCAAAATAGTTGGTTCTGTCATGGGCGGTAGTACCATTCATGTTACCACCGGCAGTTTGTACAATTTTAAAGTGCTCTTCATCAGCTACGTGATCCGAACCTTGAAACATCATGTGTTCAAAAAAATGGGCAAACCCTGATTTACCTGGGGTTTCTCTGGCTGAACCAACGTGGTACGTTACTTCAACATGCACCAAAGGATCTGAATGGTCTTCATGAATAAACACGGTTAAACCATTAGGCAAACGCCATTTTTCATAACCAATAAGCAGT
>RDYC01000106.1 GCA_004293295.1 Bacteroidota bacterium | reverse complement strand
TGTTGGGTTATATTGAATTGGCCAAGCAGGAGGGAGGAACCATTCTTTGCGGAGGAACTTCAATTCAGGTTGAAGGTGATTGCAAGAATGGTTGGTTTATTGCACCAACAGTTATTGAAGGGCTGTCTTATGATTGTAGAACCAACCAAGAAGAAATATTTGGCCCCGTGGTTACCATAACTCCATTTGAAACTGAAGAAGAAGTTTTGATGATGGCCAACTCTACTGAGTATGGATTGGCATCAACCATTTGGACAGAAAATTTAACCCGTGCGCACAAATTAGCCAATCAAATCAAAGCAGGAATTGTATGGGTAAATTGTTGGTTGCTTCGCGATTTGCGAACCCCTTTTGGTGGAGTAAAAAACAGTGGTGTTGGCCGAGAGGGCGGATGGGAAGCACTTAAGTTTTTTACCGAACAAAAAAACGTATGTATTAAGTTATAGCAACCATAAAAAAAGCGGCTGAATCTTCAGCCGCTTTTTTATGAAATATTTATTACAAACGCTTACATTCCTGCAGCAGCAGCGGCACTAATTTTAGCAAATTGTTTTGATACCACTAGGTCTTTGCTTCCAGCGGTGTATTTATAAAATCCTTCGCCAGATTTTACACCAAGGTTACCCGCTGTTACCATATTTACCAGCAATGGACAAGGTGCATATTTAGGATTACCAAAGCCATCATGCAATACGTTTAATATGGCAAGGCAAACGTCAAGTCCGATGAAATCGGCAAGTTGCAATGGTCCCATAGGATGAGCCATACCCAGCTTCATCACGGTATCAATTTCGTGCACACCACCAACACCTTCATGCAAACTAATAATGGCTTCATTAATCATAGGCATTAAAATACGGTTGGCAATAAAACCCGGATAGTCATTGCTTAATGCAGGCACTTTGCCAATTGCTTTTGATAAAATCATGATGGTTTCAGTAACCTCATGAGAAGTTTTGTACCCATTTATAATTTCAACCAGTTTCATTACAGGAACCGGATTCATAAAATGCATGCCAATCACTTTATCAGGGCGTTTGGTTACCGAGGCAATTTTGGTAATGGAAATGGAAGAGGTGTTTGAAGCCAATATGCAATGAGTAGGAGTAATCTCATCAAGCTGACGGAAAATATCCAATTTGATGTTCATATTTTCTGTAGCAGCTTCAATAACAAGATCCGCGTTTGCCGCTCCATCTTTTAGTTGCGTAAAAGTAGCCAAATTTGCAAGGGTATTTGTTTTGTCAGCCTCTGTTAGCTGCCCCTTACTAATTTGGCGATCCAAGTTTTTTGCAATGGTATCAAGTGCTTTTTTTAATGCGGTTTCATTTACATCAACCAAACTTACTTTATAGTTATTTTGTGCAAATACATGGGCAATACCATTTCCCATAGTTCCCGATCCGATTACGGTAATGTTCTTCATTTATTTATGAATTTATTGAATAAAAATCTGCGCAAATCTAATATTGCCAGCCACAATTCAAACTAAAAGTTTTTAAAGTATTGTTGATGTGTTTTACTCTTTGATAAACTTGGCATTTAAGCTTGAAGCACCATTTTTTAATACCACCACATAAATGCCATTAGCCAGCATTTCCGTATTCACAACAAGTTGATTGTTTTTAAGTTGCCATTTAATGTTGCTCATGAGTTTACCTTGTGTATCCATGATTTCGAGTTGTGGGTTATTAAAGTTGTTTTGATTGGGCAAACTAATAAACAATTGTTTAGCAACCGGATTAGGTGTTAATAACAAAGAGCCCTGCAATTCCTGTTTTTTTAATCCCACCACAGTTGCGTCTTTTAAACCAAACGTATAGTCGCCTTTTATCAATTTTGTAAGCCAAAAACGGCCAAGCTTGTCTTCAATATTTCCTCCGGCCTGAAAATTGACACCTGAAGTTACAATTTGCCACTCGTTATTTTCACTTTGCCTATATAGCAAAACCAAGCTGTCTTCGGTTTCTGCATTGGCAAGTAAATCCTTATCCAATTCTGCTACACTCGAACCATCATAATTAAAATAAGCAGCAGCCAAAAAGTTGTCAGGAATATTACCACGAATGCTCCAATAGCGTTCGGTACTTATTTTCACACCCTTTTCTCTAATGTTACCGGGCGATGGAGCTACCCAATGGTGCTGTATGAGCAATGTTGCCGTATCACCAACTGTTTGTGTATTAATTGATAATAGGGTGTTTGCAAAACTGCGCGTTCCTCTGGTGGTAATTTTAGCACTATCAGTGGTGTAAGCCAACGCATAATTGGTCTCTTCATCAATCACAAAATGGCTGAATGTTTTACCCGGTAATAAAGCCACATTTAAAGTGCCTTCGCCCCCAACCATGTTCATGGCAACTTTTTGGTTGCTGCCATCAACATACCTTAACCCAACTATCAAACTCAAAGGATTACTTTTGGCTGTTTTGTAACGGTTCGATTCATAAAAATTGGCATTAATATTACCATTTGAAATATTCCAATTGGTAACAACCACATCATAGTGACCTTTGGTAAAAATGTACTGGTTAAAAAAGAGGGTTAAATCAACGGACGTAAACAATTGAAATTCGTTTTTTAAGTCAACTGACGATGCATCTTTAAAACGATTTTTTTGCAAATAACTTCTGCAAGCATTAAAAAAAGCAGAATCACCCATTAAATTCCGCAAGGTATTTACCATTAAAGCTCCCTTTTTATAAACATGGGTGCCATAGGTTTGTTCATGCCCTATGCCACTAACAGGCAAATAGCCTTCATCGTTTTTTGGGGCATTTACAAGCACATCATTAAGCTTGCTCCGCATGTCAGTTTCGTAGCTTTTTTTGCCATACATGCACTCTAAAAATAGCGCTTCGCAAAAGCTGGCCCATCCTTCATTAAGCCACATGTCTTCAGCAGTTCGGCAGGTAACTAAGTTACCCCACCAGTGGTGCGATAATTCATGAGCCAACAGGGTTTCATAACTGGTGTTTCCATTAATGGCGTATAGTGGATAAGCGATATTGGTGGCATGTTCCATGGCCCCGGAGCCAAAAGGCACACCCACAAAACCAACACGGTCAAACAAGTATGGCCCAAAACGTTGCTCAAAACAACTCATCGCATTATTTAAGTTCACAAACGATGCCTTAAGATTATTGGTGTCTTTAGCCTCAACAGCCAGCCAAACAGGAATACTAGATTGCATTCCGGTAAATGTATACTTCACAAATTTATATTTGCCAATGGCAATGCTAGCCAAATAGGTGGGAATAGGTTGGTTCAATTGCCATTCTACTTTTTCGTGTTTGGCAATTACCATTTGTGCAATACGGTCGCCAGGGTTTACCTCAAAATCATCAACAGACAAATTAATTAATAGCACTTTAATTTCGCCACGGTAATCGGCATCAATAGTGCCGGGCGAGTTTACAATAGATATGCCATGTTTATACGCCAAGCCACTGCGGGGGCGTATTTGCGCTTCGTAACCCACAGGTAATTCGATAAAAAGGCCTGTGGCAATTAGTTTACGTTCTAAGGTTTTTAGTACAATAGGCTCGGGTATATGGGCTTGTAAATCCATCCCTGCCGATGCAATGGTTTGATATCCCGGTAACGGAAACCCCGATTGATTGATAATTTTTATAATCATTACGATACGATTTTTTTAAGGTTGTTTTTTTCGAGATATAAAGTAACTAAAATAAAGCCAAAAAACAGGCTGTTGCCCACCATTAAGTTTCGTTTAAATACCATAAACGATAAAATTACCAATACTACCGATACGCATAAATAAGCCATATTTTTTTTGATATGATAAGGAATGGGATAATGTTTTTGACCTAATATATACGACAGTGTCATCATACTACCATAAGCCAATAGTGAAATATAGGCCGATGCCACAAAACCAAACTGGGGTATAAAAACAATGTTTAACACAATGGTTAAGATAGCACCTACGCCTGATATATAAAGGCCATACTTTGTTTGGTCGGATAGTTTATACCACACCGATAAGTTCATGTAAATACCTAAACTTACATA
>RDYC01000105.1 GCA_004293295.1 Bacteroidota bacterium | reverse complement strand
CGCACCGATAATCAGCACCACGTCAGTATTTTCAAACTGGGTATTGATATCGTCCATGTCATAAAGTTGCGAATAAGGCACATTTGCTTCAGCTAGCAATACATTCATATGCCCCGGCATACGTCCGGCAACAGGGTGTATAGCATATTTTACTTCAACACCTTCTTTTTCCAGCAACTCCTCCAGCTCATGCACCACGTGTTGCGCTTGTGCAACAGCAAGTCCATAGCCGGGAACAATCACTACTTTTTTGGCGTACTTCATTAGTATAGCTGCATCACTTGCTGTAACCTCTTTGGTTGAACCTTGAAATGAAGATGAAGTGGTTGCATCACCCTTAGCACCACCAAAATTACCAATCAGCACGTTAAGCAACGATCGGTTCATCGCTTTGCACATCACAATTGTTAACAGCGTTCCGGCACTTCCTACCAACACACCGCCAATAAGCATTACTTTATTATCATACAAAAATCCGCCACAAGCAGCAGCTACACCGGTAAATGAATTGAGTAGGGATATTACCACAGGCATATCAGCACCTCCAATTGGTAACACAAATAAAATACCATATACTAAAGATAACACCAACACCCCATAAAATAAGTTGGCATCCACATTTACTACTGCCATAACAGCTAACACAATAATCACCAACATCAATCCGATATTGATAAATTGTTGTGCACCAAATGATTTGTCTTTCACTTTACCACTCAGTTTACCCCAAGCAATAATACTTCCTGCAAAGGATACGGACCCAATAACCATACCAATTAAAATGGTAGCCAGTTCTCCCTTAGATACCTCCATCACCACAGACAGGGTATGTTCTTCCGGTGAAGCAGTTAAGTGTTGAAATTCAATAACAGAAATAAGCATGGCGCAAGCTCCTCCCATGCCATTAAACAAGCTCACCATTTCAGGCATTGCGGTCATTTGTACCCGCTTGGCAGCTAGCCAACCCACAATTGTTCCAACCAATAACCCTCCAAATATCAATGGCAAGTTTTTAAGATGATTGCCATCTTCACCGGTGTATAAAAAGATGGTGCCAAAAATGGCAATACCCATTCCAAAAGCGGCTATTAAATTGCCTTTTCTAGCACTAGATGGATTGCCAAGCATTTTTAAACCCAAGATGAAAGTAGTAGAGGCAATCAGGTAAATAATTTCTAAAATGTATTTTGTCATAGGTTTATTTTAAATATCAAGTATCTTATTAATTGAAAGAGCAGACTATTTTTTCTTCTTAAACATCTCCAACATCCTGTCCGTTACCACAAATCCACCCACCACGTTTAATGTGCCTAAAACAACGGCAAAAAAACCAAGAATAAGAGATACCGTATGTTCAGCCTGTCCCATAACAATAATAGAACCAATAATAACCACACCATGTATGGCGTTGGCTCCACTCATTAAAGGGGTGTGCAATACAGATGGTACATGACCAATTAATTCAATGCCCACAAATATCATTAAGATAAGCAGGTAAAACATTTCCCTGTTGTTGGCAATAAAAGCAAGTATATTTTCCATAATTAAGCAGTTGCAGTTTGTAAACTCGGGTGCACCGTTTTTTGTTGATGTGTAATTAATGTTCCTTTAGTGATTTCCTCTTCAAATTCCCACTTCATGCCATCTTTAGTGGAAAGGTGGGTTAAAAAGTTATAAATATTTTTAGCGTAAAGCTCACTGGCGTTCTGAGCTAGCGTACTTGGTAAGTTGGTACGGCCCACAATAGTTACCCCATGTTTAACCACAGTATTATCCGCTTCACTTAATGCGCAGTTGCCACCTTGTTCCACCGCCATGTCCACAATCACACTGCCAAGTTTCATGAGTTTTACTTGTTCCTCCGTTATAAGTACAGGAGCCTTTTTCCCCGCAACCAAAGCCGTGGTAATTACCAAATCAGCTTGTGCCAAACTTTTATTTACAGCTTCTTTTTGTTTTTGCAAATAATCAGCAGATACCTCTTTAGCATAACCTCCTTCTACCTGAACGCCTTCACCTTTTACTTCAATAAATTTACCGCCAAGTGATTCTACCTGCTCTTTGGTTTCCGGCCTTACATCAGTTACTTCTACAATAGCACCAAGTCGCTTAGCTGTGGCAACAGCTTGCAAACCGGCAACCCCTGCACCAAAAATCAATACCCTTGAAGGGGTTATGGTGCCACCGGCAGTCATCATTAAGGGGAAAATTTTCCCCAAGGCATCTGCTCCGATAATAACCGCTTTATATCCGGCTAAGTTATTTTGAGAGCTTAAGGCATCCATGCTTTGTGCCCTTGAAATGCGAGGCATGGCATCCATAGAAAAAGCACTGACTCCTTGTTTTGCCAAAGCCCCAACCAGTTCAGGATTAAATGCATGGTACAAATACGAAATGAGGATGCTGCCAGACTTCATTAATGATATTTCATCAACAGTCGGAGCGTTTACCTTAATCACAACATCACAAAGTTTAAGTGCGTCAGCCTTTGAAGAAATAATTTCGCAACCAGCTTTTAAATAAGCTTCATCATCAAAATTTGAAGCATATCCGGCATTGGTTTCAACCAAACAGGAATACCCTAGTTTAATAAATTGCTGAGCCACCGCAGGTGTTAATGCAACACGCTTTTCATGATGTTTTGTTTCTTTCAATACAATAATTTTCATACAACTTAAGCCTCCATTTGCGAAAATAAATGTAATTAAAACCAATTGATATTTACAAGTACTATTTAATTTGCAACACAAACATGCTTAAAATTGCCTACTCTTCCATCTATCAGCATCCTTTGCCTGAGGGCCATAGGTTCCCCATGTTAAAATATGAACTCATACCGAAGCAATTGCTTTATCAAGGTTATATTACCAACAATAACTTGTTTGAACCAACTTATTGCGAGGAAGAAGTGATATTGCTTACACACGAAGAGCAATATTGGCTTGATTTAAAAAACAACAGGTTGGAGGCAAGCCATATCAGAAGAATAGGTTTTCCGCTTACACCAGAATTGGTGCTGCGCGAGCGTTGCATTGCAAAAGGCACCATTGATTGTGCCTTATTTGCTCAAAAACATGGGGTATCATTAAATGTAGCCGGAGGCACTCACCATGCCTTTACCAATAAGGGAGAGGGTTTTTGTTTGCTTAACGATATGGCCATTGCGGCCAACTATTTGCGCCATCATCAACTGGCCAATAGGGTGTTAATTATTGATCTTGATGTGCACCAAGGAAATGGAACAGCGCAAATTTTTAGCAACAATAACCATGTGTTTACATTTAGCATGCACGGTAAAAACAATTACCCATTCTTTAAAGAAAAAAGCTCCCTGGATGTAGAATTGCCCGATGGCATCACAGGTGAACCATACCTTAACTCATTAACTACCCACCTTCACCACATTTTTGCAAAGTTTCAACCCGATTTTGTATTTTATCTAAGTGGGGTGGATGTACTATCAACCGATAAAATAGGAAAACTGGCATTAACCATAGACGACTGTTTTCAACGCAATTTACTCGTATTTGAAAAATGCGCCCAACACCAAGTGCCTGTTGCAGTGGCAATGGGTGGAGGATATTCACCTAAAATTGCCGATATCGTTGATGCGCATTGCAACACATTTATTGCTGCCCAAAAAGTTTTTTTCGAATAATTTTTGCTAACTATTGTTTTTTATAAAGTGGAAGTATTATTTCACGCCCCGAAAAAATCACAATAAATATTTTATAACAGATATTTGACTAATTGTAAAAACAATTAAATTTGTTACACCAAAACCTTAGATAGTAATTAAATGACCAAGTCAAAAAAAACTACACCGGCAAAAGGCGCGGCTTCAAACAAAGGCTCTAAATCTAAGCCTCATTCAGAAGAAGATGAAAACACTTCTCCAAAAAAGTCATTCGATGATGAAGATGATGAAGATGACGATTTGGATCTAGAAATGGATGACATGGATGTGGATTATGGGAAGGATATTGCTTTTGACGATGACGATGATGACGATGATTATTAATTAATCATCGCCACGTCTACCCATT
>RDYC01000104.1 GCA_004293295.1 Bacteroidota bacterium | reverse complement strand
GGGGTGTAATCATCATCAAGCTGCCCTGATTTTACTGACCATATAAATGCAAGCAGAAATCCGATAGCTAACAAAAAACTACAGCCGATTAAAATGAATATGATGCTCATGCTAACCCCCTTTTTTTAGCCATCCATGTAGTGGATAGTGTGGTAAATACAATTACGGTTACTGAACTGATGGGCATGAGTATGGCAGCTATAATTGGTGATAAGTTGCCTTGCACCGCATAACTTAATCCCACGATATTGTAGATTAATGAAATTACAAAACTGAGGTGAATGACTTGCATGGTATTTTTTGAAAATTTGAAAAAATCAGCCAATTGATGAAACCGCTCTCCATCCATAATTACATCACTTGCAGGAGTAAAATGTGAGGTATTTTCTGTAATGGAAATACCAATATTGGCCGCTTTTAATGCCCCTGCATCGTTTAACCCGTCACCTATCATGGCTACACAGTTTTGATTGGCTTGTAACTGTTGAATAAATTGCAGTTTATCAGCAGGTGCTTGATTAAAAAGCAGGTGTTGCTCTTGTTTAAAATACATCAACATGGCTTCTTTTTCCTTGTTATTGTCACCTGATAATAAATAAGTGCCATAGGTTGGCTGCAACTGGTTTAACAAACCACCAAGCCCTTGACGATAAGTTTGATTGATTTCAAAAAAACCTTTCACCTCACCATCAATGTCAATGTAAACCCTGGTGGCTAAGCCCGACTTGTTTTTAAGCACCTCAACATTTACGAAATCGGCCGATCCTATTTTAACGGCATGTTTGTTTACTGTGGCCTGAATGCCCTTGCCTGCGGTTTCTTGAAAATGCTGAACCGCCATCAACCTGCATTGCGGCAAATGTTGCTTAATTTTTTGGCTAAGTGGATGTATGGATTGCGCCACCGTGGAAGCAACCAGTTGTTGTTGGCATACAGTTAACTCCCTACCATGATAATGAATGGTTGATGAATAAGGTTGAGTTAACGTGCCTGTTTTATCAAAAACCATGGCATTAACTTGTGCCATACCCTCCACTACTTCGGTTGATTTAAGGTAGAACTTATTTCTACCCAATACGCGCATTGCTGTTCCAAGGGCAAACGGACTGGATAATGCCAGTGCACAAGGACAAGCAATAATCAATACCGCTGTAAAGGCATTGAGGGCAACAGTGGCATCTTTAAACAACCAAAATAAGCCGCTTCCAAAAGCAATAAGCAATAATGCAATGGTAAAGTATTTGCTTACCGTTTGTTGAAACGTTTGCAGTGTGCTTTGGCGGTTTTTGGCAAATACCTCATTGTTCCATAATTGGGTGAGGTAACTTTGCGAAACCACTTTGCTTACTTCCAACTCAATGGTTGAACCGCACTGTTTACCTCCGGCATAAACTATTTCGCCTAAACCTTTGGCAACCGGCTCCGATTCTCCAGTAACAAAACTAAAATCAATGCGGGCATCCCCTTTAAATAAAATAGCGTCAGCAGGTATCAGTTCATTATTTCTGATAACCATCCTATCTCCTATCACCAATGAGGTTACCGGAATGGTTTGTTCAACATTGTTTCTGGTAACAGTAACTGCAATCGGGAAATACGAAGTATAATCACGCTCAAACAACAACGTATCAAACGTTTTTTGCTGAAACCATTTACCGATGAGTAAAAAAAACACCAATCCGGCATGGGTATCAAACCAACCAATTCCATTACCAGTAAGTACTTCATAAGCACTCCTGCCAAACATCACCAAAATACCAAGTGCTAACGGAATATCAATGCTGATATAATGTTTTTTAATGCTGCTCCAAGCTGCGGTAAAATAATCCTGTGCGCTGTACAAAAACACCGGTAACGAAAGCAACAGGTTTACATATCCAAACAATGTTGAAAATGTGCCATGCGTAAACTGATCTAAACCGAAATACTCCGGAAAACTCAGCAGCATAATATTTCCGAAACAAAAACCGGCAACACCAATTTGGTAGCTGAGCCTTTTTTGTTGATCCTTTTTTATGGTTTTACCCAAGTTGTGCAAACTGATAGAAGGTTCGTAACCTATACTGGCAAGCAAGGTTACTACTTCGCGCAATGTGGTATTTGATGGGTTGTAATCAATGTGCAATTCCTTCTTTAAAAAATTAACACGTGTAAGTGCAATATGTGGATTAAGTTTATACAAGTGCTCCAACAACCATATGCACGAACTGCAATGCATAGAAGGAATAAAAAAGGTAACTTTGGCCAAGGTGTTGCTGTTAAAATGCAGCAGCTTATTAACCACATAAGCATCATCCAAGTATGCAAATTTAGCGGCCAATACAGGGTGTTTTAATGATACTCCGGGATTTACCGATATATCATAATAATTGCACATTTTATTGTCGGATAATAACTGATAAACACTTTTGCAGCCAACACAACAAAACAAGTGGTTGTCGTAGTTCAGCACATCATTGCAAACATCTCCGCAATGAAAACACTGGTGTTTGGTATTACTTTTTATGGCCTCCATATTACTCCATTTTTGGCCAAAGCAATCCTATGAAGCTGCAAAATCACTTTTTGCAACAGCTCATATTATTGGCTTTGTTTTATGTATTTGTTAGCTACTCTTAAACTACTTTCAAAAACAACTTGCGTAATCCCAACTCATCATTGTAGTCCGAAACAAGCGTATTGCTAAGCATATGACTCATTTTTTTTCTTATTCCTTTGTATTCTTCGTGTACAGGACAAGGATTTTTTTCAGAACAATCCTTTAAGCCCAAACAACACGAGGTGATTATTTTGTCTCCATCAAAAGCATACACAATTTCCAAAAGTGTTGTTTTTTGTTGTTCTTGATTCACCAAAAAACCACCATTGGGCCCTTTGGCTGAAGTTAAAAATCCCTTTTTGGTAAGCTCTTGTAGTATTTTGGCAATAAAATGTTGAGGCGCATCTAAACCCTCGCTAATATCTTTTATGCCGGTATATTTGCCCTCAACCGACTTTTGAGCAATGAGAAACATGGCCCGTATTGCGTATTTACAACTTTGTGAAAACATGTTTGGTTATTTTTCCTATTCAAAGGTAAATCAATAATTAAATAATAAAATACCTTTTTATCTTTTATTAAATATAACATTGATATTCAGCTATTTAATTTTAATACCGTGGCATTTAGCCTCCTTTTTTATACAAGCAAATCACAACACGGTGGTAAAAAAAAGAGTGTTTTCCCTATGAAAAAAGGGTATTTCTACTCTTGAATTTAACCACAATCCCACCGAACTTTGTCCAAGCTATTATAAACAATTAAATCTAACACCAATTTCACCTTAAACTTACACTGAAAATGACAGCAACTCCCTTATATAATCGCACACAACAAGTATTTGCTTTAAATATTTTTTCGAATTATGCCGGAAATAAAAAAGCACCCGTTGATGATTTGCAAAATGACTTAACTAAAATATTGAATGCCTTATTAACAGACTCCCGGATGCAACGGTACATCGGCACATGGCAGGTGGTTTGGGGGCCCGCAGTTGGCTCATATGGCAAAGATATAACCAGGCAAGTGGCTTCCAACGCACTTTATGTGGCTAAAAATCAGGATGACACTTATGTAGTGGCCACTTCTGCTACCAATCCCATTTCCACCTATGGTTGGTTAACTGAAGATTTTGATGTGCAAAATATGGTGGTTTGGCCGGGGTTTGAAAATGCTGACCCTGCTGCTCCACGCATATCCAATGGGTCAAATACCGGACTTGAACATTTGTTAAGCTTAGAATCAAATGGGATTACGCTTGGTGCTTTTTTAAAACAAACGTTTGAAAACAGCAATATCGCTAAAGACTTAATTGTTACCGGCCATAGCCTAGGCGGTGCACTATCAGCTTGTTTAGCCTTAAACCTGCTGAATACACAATAAAAAAGACCCTTAGAAAAAGGGTCTTTCATTCATCAGGGTAATGCTATCTCTGAAAGGTTGCTCCTCAGCAGAGCCTTTTTCCTTTTCGCATTACTTTCTAAAAATAATACAACTATTGGAAATTTTTACCAACTATTTTTGACCACATTACCTAAAAAAA
>RDYC01000103.1 GCA_004293295.1 Bacteroidota bacterium | reverse complement strand
GCTCCCATATTTTATATTTTAATATTGCAATATTAAAATATAAAATATGGGAGCTACCAAAACAGCCAATTTCACGGATAACCAAAATGCCATTGCCACGCTGGCAAAAGCGTTGGGGCATCCGGCCCGGGTGGCCATTATTGAGTATTTAATGAAAGTAGATACTTGCATATGCGGTGATATTGTAAACGAATTGCCGCTTGCACAGCCTACCGTATCGCAGCACCTCAAAGAGCTTAAAAATGCAGGACTCATCAAGGGGAGCATTGAGGGAACTTCCATTTGTTATTGCATTGATGAAAAAGCCATTGAGCAGTTGCAACATTATTTCGCCATCATCACCAACAACCTCACCAACAAGAAAAACAATTGTTGTTAAAAAAAAACAAAAACATGAAACTATCACAAGTAAAGGCATTATTACCCACCATTAATCAGGTGGTGTTTAAACTGGAAAACGGAGTTGTTGTTCCTGAGCATTTTCACATTACTGAAGTGGGAATGGTAACCAAACATTTTATTGATTGCGGAGGAACCATTCGCAATGAAAAAACAGTAAACTTTCAGTTATGGAATGCCAATGATATTGAGCACCGTTTAACACCGACTAAATTACTTCATATCATTAGGCTTTCGGAAGAAAAATTGGGAATGGATGATGTGGATATAGAAGTGGAATACCAAACCCAAACCATAGGTAAGTACGATTTAGGGTTTGATGGGAAACATTTCATCCTCCTGGCAAAACAAACAGCTTGTTTGGCAACTGATTCTTGTGGAATACCGCAAGAAAAACAGCGCGTGAATTTGGCAGAAATAGCTATCCCAACTGTTTGCAAACCGGGCGGTGGCTGCTGTTAAACATTATTTCATGAAAAGGTATATAGCTGAAGTTTTGGGGACTTTTGCGGTGGTGTTTTGTGGAACCGGTGCAATTGTTATTAACCAACAAACCAATGGATTAATTACCCATGTGGGTATTGCCATTACCTTTGGACTTATTGTAATGGCCATGATTTATGCGTTGGGAAACATTTCGGGAGCCCACTTAAATCCCGCGGTAACCATCGCTTTTTATTTGGCCAAAAAGTTTGAAGCTAAACAGGTTATTCCTTATATACTTAGTCAAATGGCTGGTGCATTTTTAGCAAGTGTGGTGCTTAAGTACCTGTTCCCCACAAATGAGTTTTTAGGCGCAACTATTCCATCAGGCACGGCTCTGCAATCATTTATTTTGGAGGTTATCCTCACTTTTTTTCTCATGCTTGTTATCATTAACGTGGCAACAGGCAGCAAGGAACAAGGCATGTTTGCAGGACTTGCAATTGGCTCTACCGTATTGCTGGAAGCCTTGTTTGCCGGGCCCATTTGTGGGGCAAGTATGAACCCCGTTCGCTCATTGGCACCCGCAGTGGTAAGCGGACACACCGAACAGGTATGGGTTTATTTAACGGCCACAATTTTAGGTGCGGCTTTGGCCGTTCCGGTATGGAAGTTTCTCAATCAATAAACGTCATTTAACATATACCTATTAAAGTTTCGTAATTCAAAAAAAATAGCAAGATTATTATGAGCAAAATTGCATTATTCAGCGACATTCATGCAAACCTTCCGGCACTGGAAGCGTTTTTTAAACACCTTGAAACCACAAAGCCGGATGCGGTTTATTGTTTGGGCGATTTGGTTGGCTACAACATTTGGCCCAATGAAGTCATCCATGAAATCAGGAAAAGAGGCATTCCCACCATTGCGGGCAATTATGATTTTGGGGTGGGAAGAACCTCTAACGATTGCGGCTGCGCTTATAAAACTGACGAAGACAAAAAGATGGGGGAGCAGTCCATCGCATTAACAAATGCATTGGTGCAAGCGGAAGAACGCCAATACCTAAGAACACTCCCGGCACATATCCAATTGGAATACCAACTCAATAACGACCAATTGTTTTTGTTAATGGTTCACGGGAGTCCACGAAAAATAAATGAGTACCTATTTGAAGATCGCGATGAAACAAGCATGCTCCGTATACTTGAAACGGCAAATGCCGATTTGATGTTTTTTGGCCATACCCACAAGCCGTATCACCGCATTTTTGAATACGAAAAGGAGGGTAAAAAAGCGTTTCGCCACGCCATTAATTTGGGGTCAATTGGCAAGCCCAAAGATGGAGACCCAAGAGGATGTTATGTGCTGGTTACCATCAAGGAAAACAGCAGCAAGTTTGATAAAGACAGCATTAAAGTTGAATTTATCCGTGTGGCGTATGATGTAGAAAAAGCAGCAAGGGCAGTAGAGGAGAGCGTATTACCAAATGCCTATGCTGATATGTTGAGAAAAGCCTATTGATGCCATTTGTAAGCGTACAGCTATTTAACCAATCAAGTAGTAACTTTACCACATGGAATTAAAAGAAATCATTGAGTTTAAATCGTCACCCGAGATTAGGGAAAGATTGGCAGAAGTTGGGATTATTAAAACATATGCTGAGGGTGAGGTTATTTTAAACGAAAACGCCTATATCAAGGCTATTCCCATTGTAACCAAAGGTGCTATTAAGGTATTGCGAACCGATGAAGAGTGCAGGGAAATTTTATTGTATTACATTAATCCCGGTGAAAGCTGCATCATGTCGTTTTTAGGAGGGTTGCACCATGATACCAGCAAGGTGAAGGCAATTGCAGAAGAAGAAACGGAAGTGCTGTTTATTCCCATTGATAAGGTGCATGTGTTTATTAAAGAATTTCCGCAATGGCTCGATTACATTTTCAGGCTATATCATAAACGTTTTGAGGAATTGCTGGAGGTAGTTAACGCTGTGGCGTTTAAAAAACTGGATGCACGTTTATTTGATTCCATTAAACGCAAATGCGAGTTAGCCAAAAGTAATACACTTCACGTAACGCATGAGCAATTGGCAAATGAATTGGGCACCGCACGGGTGGTGGTTTCTAGGCTGCTAAAGCAAATGGAGGATGATGGTTGGGTAAAACTTGGCCGGAATAAAATACAGCTTGTGTAACAAAAGTAGCAGTACTGCACGTTTTTTTTATTCAATCTTTGTGGGGTAAAAATTACTCACCTTTAATTGTAAAAAAAATGAAACCAAACATGGGAACAACCGACAAAGTATTAAGAATACTTGCCGCTTTTGTAATTGCAGGATTGTATGCTGTAAACTTAATTTCAGGAACATTGGCCATTGTACTGTTGCTGTTTGCGGGAATTTTTATCCTAACCAGTTTTATCAGTTTTTGCCCCTTGTATTATCCTTTTGGAATTTCAACCCGAAAAAAAGCAGACTAAATCAGCGTTTAAAGTTCCATGGTTTTGTGTGTTTGCATCAGCAATAAACAAGTGGTCAATTTCTTGATTAAGGGTATCAGTGCAATCAAAATCGGTTTCTGAAAATTGATAACACATGCTCATCTTACCAATGTGTTTAGTGCTGTCGTTTGCTAAAAGGTGTTGTTTTTTCCTGAGTTAATTTTGTATGTAGTCTGTTACTTTCAACTGTAAAAAATATTAAAGGTTGAACGGCCATGCTGTAACTGTTAACTTACCTACAACTGCCGTTAGGGGGTGATTTTATGAATAATTTCCATGCGAAGTATAAATTTATTTAACCACAGAACATTCCTAATAAGCACTGAGCCGCCACTTTTGGGTAGGAGCCAAATGGTTATGCGGTCGGCTTTCTTTTCTGTAGTCTATTTGTCGAGTGGTTTCCATTGTCCTTTTTTGAAAAAAACGTTGTTAAATTTCGGTGAATCAAATACTAAATAAAAGCTCCAAGTACTGCGGTAAGTTGTCGGGTTACTTGTCAATATGTGGTGAGTTGGTTGTTCCATGTTAATAATAAGTCGTGCTGAACTATACTGACTTCTGTAGGTAGTTGTAATTGTTCCAACATATGTTTTTAGTATTTTCTCTTTGTCTGTCAGGTAGAAATAAATTGAATCGTTTTCCTTGATTTCAAATCTAAAGTGGTTGTATTGCCAGTCTGCTTGTATGCCCGGGAAATAGTTGCGGTTAACAATGTATTGACCATAGTAATCTTTTTTCTTTAGTTCTGTCTTAGCTGTTAACCACTGAATTGTG
>RDYC01000102.1 GCA_004293295.1 Bacteroidota bacterium | reverse complement strand
GGTGGCTTTGGAATTAGCCGTTACACCTTGGATTATGAACTCTACTTATTGGCTAAAAACTGCGGTGTTGAAGTGATTGAGGAGTGCCGGGTGAATGATGTAGAGGAACAGCTTATTTTTACAACCCAAGGAATTTTTAATGCCCCATGCATTATTGGCAGTTGGGGTAAACGCTCCAAAATGGATGCAAGCTTAGTTCGCAGCTTTCAGCAACCACAAAACAGAAGGTTGAGTAATTACGTTGGGGTAAAATACCATGTGCAAGCTGATTTGCCGAATGATTTGATTGAACTTCATAACTTTAGAAATGGGTATTGCGGCATCTCTAAAATTGAAGCAAACAAATATTGTATGTGTTATTTGGTTAAAGGTGATGAGCTAAAAAACGCTGGTAACAACATAAAACAATTGGAAGAAACCGTACTTCAAAAAAATCCATTTTTACACCGCTACTTTCGTTCTTTTCCATCATTGTACGATAAGCCATTAACCATTTCTCAAATCAGTTTCGAAAGAAAAACCCTGTATGAAAATGACCTATTAATGGTAGGTGATTCGGCAGGATTAATAACCCCTCTATGTGGAAACGGTATGAGTATGGCCATGCATGCTTCCTATTTACTTTCAAACCTGCTTATCGCTTACTTTAATGGAAACCTTACTTGGAAACAAGTAGTAACAAACTACGCTGAAACCTGGGAACAAACATTTGCCACACGATTAAAAACAGGACGTTTTATTCAACGTTTATTTGGCAACGAACTGCTTACCAATGCAGCCATTTCAACCCTGAAGCCTTTTCCGGCCATACTAAACTGGCTGGTAAAACAAACGCATGGCAAACCTTTCTGATATTGGATTGTTTGAAAAATATGAAACATTACATTATTGTTGGTGCAAGCAGTGGAATTGGCTTTGAACTTGCAAGCATATTAAGTGAGCAGCAACGGGTAAGCGCATTATGCCGAACTGAAAAGCAATTAACCTCCTTAAAAAACACTTCATTTCATGCGCTTGATATTGCTACAGAAAATCCCTTATTTCCTAGCATTGATGGACCAATAGACGGTTTAATCTATTGTCCGGGAACAATTACGTTAAAGCCATTTCGCTCCATTAAAAACGAGGATTATCAGCACGACTGGAACATTAATTTTTTAGGTGCAGTAAAATGCATTAAACAATACTTACCGCAACTACAACTTGCCGAAAAACCAAGTGTACTGCTTTTCAGTTCTGTGGCTGCAGGTACAGGTATGGCGTTTCATGCCAGCATTGCCGCTGCAAAAGGTGCAGTAGAAAGTTTAACCAAAAGCCTTGCTGCCGAGTTCGCTCCAAAAATCAGGTTTAACGCCATAGCTCCTTCTTTAACCAATACACCCTTAGCTGAGAAATTGTTAAATGCTGAAGCCAAAATCAAATCGGCAGAGGAACGTCATCCGCTTAAAACCATTGGTACCCCAAGTGTAATTGCCGAAGCTGCCATCTTTTTACTACAAAACAATTGGATAACCGGAGAGGTGCTGCACGTTGATGGGGGAATGCGTTCTTTGCGTTAATCATCTCTTATTGAGTTTAGGGCTTAAACATGGTTAACGTCTTGTCGCAATTACTGAAAGACGAAGTCACTTACACACCAATTCTCCACACGGATTTTTAGTTCCTGTCCAGTTTTTAAGATGTGCGGAATGTCGCATTAGTCAAGGCTTTACAATAAGTTAACAATTTACACTTGCCATAAATTACCAATATCCACTACTCATTGCGGATGTACCTCATAAAAAGCAATGTTGTTGTACCATAGCTTTGAGGTATGATACTTGTAAATAAACTGGAACCTATCATTACCATTGAGAGCGACTATTTCAAATGCTTTCAGGAGTATGGTGAGTTGCTGAAAATTTATGATTTTATTGATCTCCCTGAATCTATTAAACAAATAGAACGCCTCAACAGCGCAACCTTACGAGCGTACTATGCCAATGCAATTGATTATAACTTGGTTGATGTTAAAACCGTAAAATACATTGTTGAGCAAAAGATAAAACCTAAAGCCATAGCTGAACGCAGCATAGAGCAATATGTAAAAGCTGAAGAATGGTTATGTGCACAGCTTGATAAGCCATTGAGCATACACATGGTTTACGAGCTTCAGCGTTTTTTGATACTTGATTTATACAACAATCGCTCAGATGTAAATTTATTTACAGCCAACGCCACCCGATCACCTGAACGTTTAACTGCTGCTGCCGAAATGGAGTTGGAGAGTTTATTTGAATACATGAACCATGATGAAGAACACCATGTTATCGTGAAAGGATGGATCATGCATTTTCGCTTGTTACAAATACGGTTGTTTAGTGAAGGAAAGTCAAAAGTTGCCAGCTTGCTTCATTACTTTTGGTTAGCAAAACAAAAGGCAAATTTACATGGCTTATTGAGCATAGAGCATGAATTGTATAACCATAAAAATGAATACCAGCATTTTTTAGGCGAAACAAGAGACCTTGAAAATACTGCATTTACAGAACAACAGCAATTGGATTTTGGGATGATGTTGTTTGCAAACCAACTGGATAGGTTAAAAACACTGATGCGCTCTTATTTCAGGCAACAAGTTGAATTTGAAAAACTCAACCCTCGCCAGAAAAACATCATGAACTATGTGTTTGAGCGAGGTTATAAGCTCAAAGAATTTGATGACGCGGTATTAAATCAGCGACAAAAACTCATCATGTATATTATACAGCACAAAGGGTTTATCAGCACCAAGGAGTTGGTTACTGAGTTTGATTGCAACCGCAAAACCATTCAACGCGACTTTAACACACTGGTTGAACTTAACTTGGTAAAAGTAATTGGAAAAGGAGCAGGCTTGCGGTATGCTGTAAATGTAACCGAAACCAAACATGACTACTTGGCTTCGTACCAAAGCCCATTGGTAGCTGATGATACCGAAGCCATTTTAGACTAATTCCTTCTTATAAAAACACAAAAGGTTGCCTCGTTAAGAGGCAACCTTTTCTTTTACAACTCGTCTTCGTTGTAAAAATAATCTTCATTTGTAGGGTAATCCGGCCAAACTTCTTCAATGCTTTCAAATGGTTCGCCATCATCTTCCATTTCTTGCAAGTTTTCAATCACCTCAAGTGGAGCTCCACTTCTTATAGCATAATCTATTAACTCGTCTTTGGTAGCGGGCCATGGTGCATCATCCAGATATGAGGCCAATTCTAAAGTCCAATACATAGTTGTGTCGTTTTAATTTAACGCGAATATAAAAAACTCTGCCTTTAAAAAAAGTTATTTTTAGGTGTTCAAAACTTTACCTTATTATCAGCAGGTTAACCCAATAAAACTTTTTGAAGGGTAGCCTTTTTGTCCAACTTGCCACTTTCTAACTTTTCAAACTCATTTACAAAATAAATGTGCCGAGGAGCCGCATATTTTCCCAGCTTTTCCTTGCAGTAGGCAGTTAACTCATCAAGCACTAACGGCTCCAATTTATCGCCTAACATCACCGCAACCACCACCTCACCAAACTTCTCATCCTTTTTACGGCAAACAAATAAAGGTTTAGGTGGAAAGCCTAAATCAATGAGTTTTTCCATCATGGCATGCTCTACATCATAGCTAAACACTTTTATACCACCACTATTAATTACATCATCAATTCGACCAATCAATTCAAAGCTATGCTCATCAACCATTTTAACCACGTCATTGGTAAGCAACCATTGTTCATTGGTTACCACTCCTTCAATACATAAACAGTTTCTTTCATCAACCCTGATTTTAACATCAGGAAATGTTTGGTAATATTTGTCAATACCAACCCTACGTAATGCGATATGACTTAATGTTTCCGTCATGCCATAGGTTTGCCACACTTTGCAATTCAATAAAGCCAATGCTGTTAAGTTTTGCTCGCTGGCAGCAGCACCACCTAATAAAATATGCTTAAACCTATTTAACTTTTGCTGCAAAGGCAATAACTGTTGTGCCTCATAAACCTGCATAGGTACAAAAGAAGCCAATGTGTAAGGGTGGTGTTCATCAATCTCTTCAAGGGGATTTGACATGGGTAACACAATGGAAAT
>RDYC01000101.1 GCA_004293295.1 Bacteroidota bacterium | reverse complement strand
CATTACTTCCAGGAACCATTCTCTCCCTTTCTCATTTTAATATACACTCTCTTTTCCTCCAAACAATTGCAATTACCATTTTTGTGATGGGTATTTATCCAAAACCTATTCAGGATGTGGTTCAACCATCATTGGAAATTATTTTAAACAAAGCCTTAGCTAAATAACCTTTCGTAATATGACTACTTTACTTTATACCACTTGCTTAGGTTTATTTTGTATGTTGGCCGAAGTGCTAAACTTACGCAAACTTCTTATTCCAATTGTTGTATTAGGATTAGCAACCATATTTGCCGCAAACCTGCAGTTGTGGAATATCCAAGCACCTTTAACATTAGGTCCGATATCAATTGACCACATGATGCGCATGGATAATTTTGCCATTGCATTTAGCGGATTAGCCATTTTTATCTCTTTGCTTATTTTTATTCTTTCAGCCAATTATTACCAAAACGAGCAACACCATCTAAGCGATTACTTGTCCATTCTGGTGTTTGTTCTATGCGGAGCATTGGTTATGTTTAGCTTCGCCAATATGGCCATGCTGTTCTTAGGCATTGAAATTCTTTCTATATCATTATACATCATGGCCGGTAGTAGACGCTTTGATACCAGAAGTAATGAAGCTGGCTTTAAATATTTTTTAATGGGTTCATTTGCCTCAGGTATATTGCTATTTGGTATAGCACTTATTTATGGTGCAAGTGGCAGTTTTGAACTGGCAAAAATTGCTGAATATGCAGGCAGCGGTAGTGTTAGCCCTATGTTTTACACCGGTATGACGTTAATGGTATTTGCCATGCTATTTAAAGTTTCAGCAGTACCCTTTCATTTCTGGAGTCCCGATGTGTATGAAGGATCACCGGCTTTAATCACTACATTAATGAGCACATTGGTAAAAGTAGCTGCATTTGCTGCATTATACCGTTTATTCAGCACTTGTTTCTTAGGAAGCATTGATGCCGTTAAGCCCATTTTAATTATTGTGACTGCTGCAACCATTGTTGTTGGGAACATCATTGCATTGAGCCAGCAGAATGTTAAACGTATTTTAGCCTATTCAGGAATTGCTCATGCAGGATACATGCTTATGGGTATTATCAGCATACAAACCCAAACCGATTCTGCTGTTTTCTTTTATGCCACAGCTTACTCATTAGCCACTATCGGCTTCTTTTCATTAGGTATCATGGTTTTTAAAAGTGCCTTTACCGAAAACGTTGAAGCTTTTAATGGGCTTGGCAAAAAAAATCCATTAGCTGCTGCCTGCATCAGCATATGCTTGCTTTCGCTTGCAGGCATACCTCCTTTTGCCGGATTTTTAGGTAAATACTACATTTTTAGTGAAACTGTAAAAAATGGTTACATTACCATTACCTTAATTGCAGTAATCAACTCCATTATTGCCGTTTACTATTACTTTAAAGTGATTATAGCCATGTACGCACAACCTGCTAATGATAAACCGTTGGTTATTCACCCCACTTATTGGTTAGTGGCTATTGTTTGTGTATTGCTTACCATTGGTATTGGTTTAATGCCCGATTACTTCATGCAATTGTTAAAATAATCGCCCCTTTTTACGCATCCAACCTACCGATATAATCCCTTTGTCAGCTTTTTTTTACGTTTCACCTATATTATTTTATAGTTAAGTCCGTTAAACCTTTGAAAACAAAAGCAATTGTATACCTTCGTTTTTTTTATAAAAACTTTCAAATATCAATTTTATTAGCTTTTTTGCACCTATTAAAATTTTGTACCAAATGAACAAAGTTCAAACCCAAAAAACCGAAAGCAAATTCAGCGCAATGTTCGCATCTTTTGCTATCCCAGTATTGTTAGTTGTAGCAATCCTTATTTACATTTTCGTTTTAGGTAATCCCGCTAATTTTGAAGACGGAGATCCAACCAAACACCCAGTTGCAGATGGCATTAACCACACCCTAGGTTTAATTTACAAAGGAGGTATGATTGTGCCAATCTTATTATCACTAGTATTGATGAGCATTACTTTCTCAATTGAGCGCTTTTTAACCATTGGCAAAGCGTCAGGAAAAGCATCTGCCGAAGCATTTGTGCGTAAAGTACAGGCTCACTTGGCAGGTGGAAATATTGATGCTGCAATTGCTGAATGTGACAAGCAACAAGGTTCAGTTGCTAATGTAGTAAAATCAGCTTTGCACAAATACAAAGAAATGCACAACAATACAGAGTTAGATAAAGACCAAAAAATCTTGGCCATCCAAAAAGAATTGGAAGAATCTATCTCTTTAGAGTTACCAATGTTAGAGAAAAACTTGGTGATTATTGCTACTATGGCTTCCGTATCAACACTCGTGGCACTATTAGGAACAGTAATCGGTATGATCAAGGCGTTCTCTGCTCTTGCTACTGCTGGTTCACCCGATTCAACGGCACTTGCTAATGGTATTTCTGAGGCACTTATCAATACAGCGTTAGGTATCGGTAACTCAGCTATCGCCATCATCATGTATAATGTGTTTACCACTAAGATTGATAAAATCACTTATACCATTGACGAAGCAGGTTTCAGCATTACACAAACTTTCGCTGCTGCACATAAATAATAGGTTGAGACTATTGGAGTAACATTCTGTTATTCTCAAGTTCATGTATTTTCAATCTAATATTAAGTAAAACAAAATGGCTAAAGTAAAAGTACCTCGCAAGAGCACATCAGTTGACATGACGGCTATGACAGACGTAGCCTTCCTGTTACTTACTTTCTTTATGCTTGCAACAAAGTTTAAGCCTGACGAACCTGTAGTGGTAGATACCCCTTCATCTATCAGTGAAATTAAATTGCCTGAATCAGACATCATGCAATTAACTATTGATAAAACAGGGCGGGTGTTTTTCGGGGTTGACGGGCAAAAAACCCGTGAAACAATATTGCAACGCATGGCAGAGAAATACCAAATGAAATTTTCTGCCGAAGAAATCAAAGAATTCTCCCTTCAATCCACCATTGGAGTACCCATGGCACAATTGAGTTCATTTCTAAAAATGACCACTGAAGAACGTGCCAAAGCAAACTTTGCGGGTGTTCCTACCGACTCACTTAAAAACGAGTTAGGTGACTGGATTTGGCAAACCAGACTTGCAAATAACAATGTACGTGTGGCAATAAAAGGCGATAGAGATGCCAACATGCCAACAGTAAAACGTGTAATTGCCATTTTGCAAGAGAAAAATGTAAATCGTTTTAATTTCATTACCAGCATGGAAAAAGCTGGCGAATAACACAATTTAAACAAATAAACGCATGGCAGAAATAGATGGCGGTGGCGGTGGCAAACACAAAGGCGGTAAAAAAAGAGGCAAAAAACTCTCTACCCGGGTAGACTTTACTCCCATGGTGGATTTGGGCTTCCTATTGATTACCTTCTTTATGTTAACAACCAGCATGAATAAACCGCAAACCATGGAAATTAACATGCCTGTTAAGGAAAAAGAAAAAACTGACGAGCAAAAGGTAAAAGCATCTCAGGCCATTACTTTGCTTTTGGCTAAGGATGATAAGGTTGTTTACTATTTTGTAAATCCAACAACCGGAGAGCCTGAAACACCTCAGATACAAAATTTCGGAGCAAAAGGTATTAGGGCCACTTTGTTGGCCGAAAACAAAAAAAGGAACCCGAAATTAGATAGTATCCCTATTTATAAAGAGATGCTTAACAAGGGCACCATTAAAGAAGATGAATACAAACAACATGTTTTTGACATCAAATCATACAAGGAAGCTTTAATAGTAGTTATCAAAGCCGCTGACAACTCAAGATACAACAACTTGGTTGACATTTTGGATGAAATGTTGATTTGTAATATCGGACGATATGCTGTGGTGGATATTACTGAGCCTGAAATTGAGCAGTTTTTTGAAGAACCCCAAATTGAGTCAGTTTTAAATCAAGAATTTGATCAAGAGGTTGTTGAAGAAGCTGAAAAATTAGACCCTATTGAGATATCTGAAGAGTCAGAAGTTGAGGCATCTTTAATTACAGAAGCGACCTCAGAGACCGAGATTGAGGAATCTACCACCATTGAAGAATCTGAAGAATTAGAAATTAGTGCGATCG
>RDYC01000100.1 GCA_004293295.1 Bacteroidota bacterium | reverse complement strand
CCTTTACCAATTAAGCAGTAAAAACTACACTCCACGCAAAATCTGTTTGCCGCTTGGCCCAAACAAATGCTCTTCCAATATTGCTATTGACCAGATGCTGCTGATGCATACAGGAAGTATTATTTTTGATGGCACAGAGTCCGAAATATGGATTATGGACTCCACGGGGCGTTTTACCACGCTGAAGAACCCCATTAACAAATCGTTTGGCAAAACCTATGTTTACACCGTAGATGGGTATGGGAATGTTTGGTTTTGCAATGCAAACAATGAAATTTTTTGTTTAAATCCATTAACCCTCACATTTACGTATGCCCAAAAGTGTCCATTTGAAATAATGGGTATTTATTACACTCCTAAATTTGGGCTTACTGTAAAGGATAAATTAGAGATGTTTGCATTTAAGCCGCAAACCAACCAATTTATTCCGTTTAATAATAAGTTGTTTACCGATGTAAATACCCAAACCAAAGAATTGGAAAATGGTGTTTGGCAAACCCGTAACAGGAAAGAACTGTATTATTTTAATGAAAGCCAGGTAACTGATTTTAGCTATATTTTTGATAAAATACAAGAATCCGGGCTTATTCGGATAACGGAAACCCGCATTAAGGATCAGCTTTGGATTGGCACAAATTATGGTTTAATAAAGGCGGATGTATCTAACCATTTGTATCCGCATTTCTCTGTTGAAAAAGGATTAGCAAGAAGAGAGCTATCAAACAGTGTGCGGGGTATGGTTGAAGCTGAAAACCGCGACCTTTACTTTGGCTCATACAAAGGGCTGTTTAAAATACCCTACCCTTATCAAAACAACAATGCGGTACAAGTACTTTTTGACACTATTGATGATTACATCCCTTACTGCATTAATGCTGATAAAGATTGGCTTTGGATTGGCATTGAAGGGGGCGGACTATCAAAGTATAACATTAAAACCAAGGAGCAAAAGCGGTTTAAGGTTTCCACCTACCCTATTAATAACCGATTTATTATCTCCATGTACAAATCCCCCGCTAAACCTCAAATTTTGCTAGGTACTTATGAAGGTGTGATTTTGTTTAATACAAAAAATGAAACATTTACGCGTATTCCCTTAACTTATCACTCCATCAATTTTAATGACGCCAAAATTTTTCAAATTACCTTGATAAAAGATGTTTTCTGGATATGCACCAGTAAGGGTATTATTAAGTGTAGTAGTGATTTTAAAGTGGTGGATTGGATAGATTTAAAACAACGGCAAGTTACCTGCCTGTATTATGATACCTTAACCAATATGGCATGGGCAGGTACTTTAGGCGATGGTATATTTTGCATCACGCCTGATAAAAAGTATATCAACTATTCATTTAAAGATGGGCTGCCGGATGACAATATTGCCTCCATTGCACCAATGGATAATAAGCTTTACATAGGCACCTACTACGGATTATCGGTATTTAACCCTGAGACAAAAATGTTTAGCAATATTCACACGCAACTGGGCATCAGCCATAATGAGTTTAACCACAGTGCTTCTTTTATCTCAAGCAGCGGTGATTTATTTATTGGTGGCATAAACGGTTATAACCAAATTAAAAAGCATAATTCAATATTTGCAGATAACAATAAGCTAAAAACACCATTTATTGCTTCCATCTATTTATTAAATGGAGAAGAAGAAACCACCATTTATAACAGCAAGTTATTGCCTGATATTTTTATACCCAATAACAATAAGGTAATTGAGTTTGAGTTTGGCATGGCTGATTACCACCAGCCTGAAAGATGTGTTTACGCTTATAAACTGGATGGCATGGATAATGATTGGGTTTATTTAGGCAATAGAAACAGCTTTAGAATAACCGGGTTAAAAGCGGGTACTTACAAGCTTCTGCTAAAATCAGCGGGCAGCACGGGTAACTGGAGTGAAATGCCTCAACCCATTACCATATCTGTTGACCAAAAGATGTATTTAAAATGGTGGTTTATTTTGCTGGAGGTTTTGGCTGTAATAATTGCCGGAGTAAGTTTTTACTTTGTTAAGTTAAACCAGGTTAAACGCATGTTTAATTTAAGGTTGCAAATTTCCAGCGACTTGCATGATGAGGTTGGAAGTATATTAACTGCGGTTGGCATGCAGGCTGAGGTGTTGCAGCATGCTAAAAACACAAACAACAATACCCAATTGCAACAAATTGCAGAAACCAGCCGTCAGGCGGTTTCTAACATGCGCGATGTGGTATGGAGTATTGATGGGCGAAATGATAAGGTGGTGAATTTGGTTGACCGCATGAGTGATTATTTGCTGATGATGTTTGAAAACACTGACGTTCAAGTTGAGTTTAATCCAGAGATAACTAACCAAGAAAATATTTTGGATTTGATTACCAGACAAAATACCTATTTAATTTTTAAGGAAAGCATTAATAATATTGTAAAACACAGTCAGGTGAAAAACATTAAAATAGTGCTTAACATAACCCCCAAAATGTTGTTTATGGAAATTAGTAGCGATGGCTTAGCATATGGCGAAGCTAAACCGGGCATGGGCATCAACAACATTAAAATGAGGGCACTTAAAATGAAAGCTGAGCTTATTATTGATGCGGCTAATCATTACAAAACCACCCTAAAAAAGGTGTTTTAGGTACATGTTTATGTATTTTGACATTGCAATAATTTTATTCAAATAACCATACTTTTACTAGATGATTCATTTGCTGCTTATTGAAGATGATTTAAAAATACAGCGGGCTTTGTCGCAGTATATTGGCTACCAGGAAGATTTTAACCTGATAGCTGTTTACTCCAGTGCCGAAGAATTTGAGGCCAACCCAACCTTACTGCAACCGAATATTGTTATTTTAGATATTAACTTACCTAAAAAATCAGGCATTGAACTCATACCCGTTTTAAAGTTAAAGTACCCGAGTTGTGCCATTTTAATGCTAAGCGTAAACAACGATAACGAAAGTGTATTCAGGTCGTTGCAATTTGGTGCTGATGGTTACTTGGGCAAGGAAACTCCGTTAGATAAAATTAAAGATGCGATTGTTGATTTATACAATGGAGGCTCTCCCATTACACCTGCCATTGCGCGAAAGGTATTTGACCACTTCAACTCAAGACCCGTTTATGCAGAGGGTTTGATTGAAAGAGAAACACAAGTGGTTAATGGCATTTTAAAAGGACTGAGTTATAAACTTGTGGCCGCTGAAATGGATGTTTCCATTGACACAGTAAGAAAATACATTAAGAGCATTTATCGTAAACTACAAATTAACAGCAAAGGGGAACTGATGGCTAAATACAGAAACACTTAATTTCCCAATTGTTGTGCCGCATCAAGCATCTGTTGGATGTCCTTATCGTTAGGCAATTGTTCAGCGGCACGTTTGGCGTAAATCAATGCTTTATCCGTTGTTTTGGTAATCAGCATGGCATTTATTAATAACTGATGAATGCTTGAATTTTTGGGATTTATCGAGATATACATATTTGCATAGTACTCCGTTTCAATAATTGACTGCATGTTGTAGCTGGTTAACACCATTAACTCTAACGCATACAAATTGCCCGGATCTAGTTGCAATGCCGCGATAAGCTTATCCCTGGCTTGGGTAAAATTATTCAAGCTGAAATAGGCTTTGGCCAAATCAAAATTGGTATTAAAAAAATAAGGGTAAATGGATACAGATTTTTCTAAATGCGTGATGGCGGTTTGTACCATTTCAACCGCCTTGTTGTTGTCTTTTTCATTGCTAGCAACGTAAAGCAAATTTAACGCCAAAAGGTTATGTGCCTGAGCAGAGTTATCTAGGTGTTTAATATCATGGCTCATGAGTGTGATGGCATCCTTCCAATCCCTGTTTCGAGCCATACTTTTGAGGGAACAAACCACCAGTAGCAGGAGTACACCCACCTCAAACACTTTGGGCCTAAACAGGTTCACTTGAGGCTTAAACGAAACAATGACTCCGCCCAAAAATAAACAGCAGCCAACTGAGGCTGTAAAGGCCAATCGCTCGCCCACCATACCTGCCACCAACTCCACATAGTTGCTGAATAATAAAATACAAACCACATACCAAGCAATGCCAATGGTAATAACCTTGTTTTTATTGCGTTGCCAGTAGGCAATAATCACTAGCA
>RDYC01000099.1 GCA_004293295.1 Bacteroidota bacterium | reverse complement strand
GTGGTTTAACTTACTTACATCATGAGCAAAATGGTACGTGTTGATGTTCTTACTGTTGATCTTGCCGGCAACAAATGTTACATCAGACCAATTTTCATTGTCAATACTGTGTTGCAAGTAAAAGCCTCTGTTGTTCACTTCACTAGATGTTACCCATTTCAATGATACTTTATCATCACCAATGTAGGTAGCATCAAAACTAACAAGTACCACCGGAACAGACACTAATCCTGTAAGTGGATTTGTAATCAAGTAATTGCTTGAACCTCCACTGCCATTAAACTCATATACCTTAAAATGATAGTCAATAGGTGCTCCTAATGGCAAAGGTAAAGTAACAACCACAGAGCTATCAGAACCTACGTAAGCCACACCGCCTGTGCCAATTTGACTGCCAAACGGAAATGATGCCGATCCTAAATATTCATTTTCATCTATCGGATCGTTTGCTACTGCTGCAGATTGCCTGCCAATAAATATTCGTCTAGCTCCATTACCTCTATTACAGGTAACTCGATATACTCCTTCTGATAGTTTAGTAAAGGTAATATTGGATGCTTGAATGGTTGGCTCTGTGGCCTTGTTGATGTTTCTAAATACTGAAACACTATTTGATCCACTGTTTGAAACTGCAATATCAGGTCTGTCATCGCCATCAATGTCTGCTACTAACACCTTTACTGGCGAATTCTGAACAGCCATGGTAATGGCTGTTGCAAAACCTAAGCTACCTACGCCTGCGGTATTGCGGAAGATACTTATACTACCTGCTTGGTTGTTTGCAGTAACCACATCTAATTTGGCGTCTCCATCAATGTCGCCCAACGCCACTGAGTTAGCACCTTGTGGTGTTGACACATCAACCCTTGTTGCAAAAGTGATACTTCCTAATGAACTTGTATTGCGAAACACAGAAAATGAGTTTGCTGAAAAGTTGGGTACTAATAAATCTATTTTCCCATCGCCATCTATATCGCCACCTTCTATTGAGAATGGTGCCGCTGCTGTACCAAAATCAACACGACTACCCAATGAACCAATAGTAATTGAACCCAGTGAAGCGGTGTTCCTAAATATGGATACTTGATTCGAGCCAAAGTTGGTTACTGCTACATCTGCTTTAAAATCTCCATCCAAGTCCGTTATAACCAAACTCGAAGGCTGATTTGGAACCGTAAAATCAACTGCAGTTGCAAATGATAATGTGGTTGATGTGGTGGTATTTCTTAGTATAGAAATGGTGTTTGAACCCAAATTAGCGACTCCAAGGTCTAATTTACCGTCACCATCTATATCACCGGCAGCAATGGCATAAGGGGATGTTCCTGTGGCAATATCCAATCGGCTACCAAAGGTAATGGTATTGCTAATACTTGTATTGCGGTAAATAGAAACTGAATTAGCTCCAAGATTTACTACTGCTAAATCTAATTTTCCGTCATTATCAAAGTCTGCCGAAACCTGACCCCAAGGTTGGCTTTGCGTGGTAATGCCTGTTTGGGTTGCGAAAGATGATGTACTTATTGCACCAACAGTTGAAGCATTCCTGTATACATTTAAACTTGTTCCATTTGACAAGGCCGCCAATAAATCCAGCTTATTATCTTGGTTCAAATCTACCAAGCCAATGCTTCTTACTGAAGTTACTCCTGTTAATACCTCGGCTCTTGAGTCAAAACTAGCTGCACTTAGTGCAGTATTGCCTGAATAGGTTGGGATAAATGTTTGGTTACCCACAACACTGAAATTACCTACTGTTAATGAAACCGCAGAAGCAGTTGCTCCTTTGGGTACTCTTACCTTGAGTTGTGATTCACTAGCTGTTAACACAACGGCACTACTACCACCAAGGTATACAATGTTACTTGAAGAAGTTGATCCAAAGTTGTTTCCATTAATGGTTAAGGTATCGCCTGCACGAGCCGTTAATGGAGTAATACTTGCGATTAAAGGGCATCTGAGCACGTTGACTGTGCCAGCACTAACATCGGAGGTAATTGTTGGTAACGTGGATACAACACGGATTCGATAATTGGTTCCTCCTGTTACGTTGGCAGGGAGAATACCTGAAATAGTACCCCCTGCTGTTCCGAATAATGAACCTATATTTGTTGGTGAAGCAAAACTACCACTACTGTCCGATAATTGTGCGGTAAAGATATTACCAACTGTTACCATACCCGGTGGTACAGTAAATGGAATATTAATCCCAGATCCTGAGCAATATGGCCCAGGTAACACATTACCTACCGCATAAGATGGTGTTATATTGCGCCAAATATAAATAGCGAAATTATTAATACTTCCGGTAACAATATCAGGTTTGTTATCACCATTTAAGTCAACCACCTCTACCTGACGAGTTCCTCCATTGGTTAAACTGGTCGGTAAATCAAATTTAGGGTCAAAAGTTATTACACCACTTGAGGTGGTAATATTGCGAAGTGCTGTTACAGCTCCTGATGAACTAGAATTTGTGGCAACAAGGTCAATACGGTTATCACCATCCAAATCACCGGCTGCAAGACTTATCGCAGTTGAATTGCTGGAAAAATTGGATGTGGTAAATGAAGATGCTCCTATTATTCCTGACGTGTAATTATTTTTAAAAATAGTAATAATACCACTGGTTCCATTAGATACAGCCGCTAAATCATTGCGGTTGTCATTATCAAAATCAGCTACAACCACTTCTTGCAATAAACTTGCGGCTGCCGTTAGTGTAAATAAAGTAAAACCGGTGGTGTTAATTCCTGAACCATTATTGATAAAGCAAGTTATCGCACTTGTTGATTGATTGGTTACCACCAAATCCATCCTGCCGTCTGCATTTAAATCGGTTGAAGCAATACCTGCTGATGCTGGAGTTGCAATATCTACCCTACTGCCAAAAGATAGGTTATCAATGTTCCCTGGTAAAGCATTATTTTTAAAAATAGACATTGAATTTACTGAGACATGGGTAACCGCAATATCCAACTTGGCGTCATTATCTAAATCTGTAAGTACCAGGTTGGTTGGGAAACTTTGGGCGGCTAAAACAATACCGCTTGATTGGAATGAAATATTACCGCCAACAACGGTAGTATTCCTAAATACAATAACCGTGTTATTATTACCTACTATAAGCACAATATCCAACCTGCCATCACCATCCATGTCTCCTAACCTTACATACTGCGCCTGACCGGTAATGTTTAAAGTGAGGGCTAATGTAAAGTTTGAAGCCGATAAGGAACCAACTGTATTGTTATTCTTGTATACCACTACAGCACCATTAATCCCACTTACCAAATCAGGCTTGCCATCTCCATCCAAATCTCCTGAAGCATTGCCAATAACTGAATTTGATACCGAGATACTAGACCGACTTTCGAAAGATGAACTGCTAAAAGCAGCATTACCTCCATTAAATGTAGTATTGATGGCTAGAGCAGATTGCACAATGGCACCATTTACATTTAAACTTAATGGGCGGTACGCTGCTCCATTAGGTATGGTAGTTACCATGCTGGTGGCCGTGCTTGATGTAACTGCCGAGCGAACACCTCCAAAGTATACAATATTGTTTGCTGGTGTTGTACTGAAGTTGCTACCGGTTATCGTAACTGGTGCACCAACTGCACCATTATTGGGTGTTACATTGGTAATTACAGGACATTTTAAAATGGTTAAATTAAATTGGTTATCGTTAGATACAAATGCCGGAGCAGTAGAAACCAAACGAATACGATAACCCAATCCGTTAGATGCGTTTGCAGGAATGGTAGCTGCAATGGTACCTGAGGTAGTAGATAATGAAGAGCCAATATTAATTGGTGAACTAAAGTTACCTGCACTATCCGATAATTGGGCTGTGAAGATATTTCCAAGAGTAAATGCTAACCCTGCGTTATAATTAATACTCAAGGCATTTCCTGCACACAATTGGCCCGATATGCTATTAATGGTAAAACGAGGTGAATTATTAGCAAACACCAACATTGAGCCAGATCCAAATAAGGATACCAGTAAATCAGGTCTTAAATCGCCATCAATATCAGTGATGACTACACCGTTAGGTTGAGATGAAGCTGTTAATGAAACAGGGGTGGCAAATGATGATGACAATAAAGAACCACTTGTGTGATTGTTGGCAATAACAT
>RDYC01000098.1 GCA_004293295.1 Bacteroidota bacterium | reverse complement strand
ATTTCGGCCTTCATTTTTAACTGTTTTTACCCCTTCCAGTTTGTTTCCATTTTGCGAAAAAGATTCAGGACTGATGGTAATCACCGATCCGGTTTCTCGATAACGGCCTGTCCAAGTAACAATAAGCTTACCCGAACGTAATTTTCCATCAGCACATAAGGTACTGGTTCCATAATCTATGGTCATTTTCTTAGGAGAGGAAGTACTATCAATGGTAATTGTAGGTCCGGTTTTGCCAAGATTAGCATTGGTTGATGCCGCATCAACCTCTTTAAGCGCATCATTCACGTTAGCCTCAATCTGGTAATTGTCATTACTGGTTTGTGTTTCAATATCCAAATCCTCGTCCTTATCTCGGTTGCAAGATTGAAGCACTACACAAGATGCAAAGGCAATAGTCAATGTTAAAAATTTAAGTGTTTTCATAAATTAGTGATTAATTATAACTAAGATGCGCTAACCATGTAATGGTTTAATCAGAAGGGTTAAGTTTTTTAAAATAATTGAACAAGCCCGTTTAATTTCATCATCGTTGATAATGAGTGGTGGAGCAATTCGTAACTTATTGGTGGCAAATAAAAACCAATCTGTAATAAGGCCATCAGTAATACAAGCATCAATCAGTTGTTTATTCTGTTCAAAAGAGTCAAGTTCAATTGCCAGCATAAGCCCTTTACCTGTAACCCCTTTTATTGCCGGGTGGTTTAACAGTTGTTTAAATAATACTTCTTTTCTGTAAACATCAGTAATAAGCGATTGGGCTTCTAATTCCTCAATCCCGGCCAATGCCGCGGCACAAGTTACGGGATGTCCACCAAAAGTGGTAATATGCCCCAGTATAGGATGTTCTGCTAAAGTCATCATGAGTTGTTGCGAAGCTATAAAAGCACCTATTGGCATACCAGCACCTAAAGCCTTGCCTAATAATAAAATATCGGGTATAATACCGCTATGTTCAAAAGCAAACATTTTACCGGTTCTTCCCATACCGGTTTGTATTTCATCAAAAATGAGCAATACACAATGGTCATCACACTTCTTTCGAAGTGCTCGTAAAAAAGTTTCATCAGTAGCAATATATCCGGCTTCTCCGCGCACAACCTCAATAATTACACAAGCTGTGTTTGAGGTGATGCGTTCTAGTTCTTCGAATTGCCCATTGGTTAAAAAATGCACATGAGGAAGCAAAGGGCGAAAAGCACTTTTATACTCCTCATCACTATTTAAACTTAATGCAGCATGCGTGCTTCCATGATAAGCGTGCTTAAAAGCGATAATTTCAGTGCGTTTAGTTACCCGTTTGGCCAACTTAAGTGCCCCATCTGTGGCTTCGGCTCCGGAGTTTACAAAGTATACTGAATTTAAGCTCGGAGGAAGTAAAGAAGTGAGTTTTTGCGCCAATCGTACTTGTGGGGCTTGAACATATTCCCCATAAACCATTAAGTGCATGTACTTGTCAACCTGAGTTTTTATGGCCTGCTTCACCTGTTCATTCCCATGTCCGAGACTACTTACACTAATGCCTGAAATCAAGTCAATATAGGGCCTATTATTTTTATCGTACAAGTAAATACCCTCAGCACGCTCAAATTCTAATAAAAGCGGAAAGCGCGTAGTCTGCGCTTGGTGTTGTAAAAACAATTCGCGGTTACTAATGTGCATAAACAAATATTTAACAAAAAAGCTGCTCGAAAGAACAGCTCTTTATCGCGTAATAATAATAGATTTTACCAGCCCAAAAGCCATGCAAATATTAGAGGTGCCACAATAGTAGCATCACTTTCAACAATAAACTTAGGGGTGGTAATATCCAGTTTCCCCCAGGTTATTTTTTCATTTGGCACCGCACCTGAATACGAACCATACGAAGTAGTTGAATCACTGATTTGGCAGAAATAACTCCAGAAAGGAATATTTTCCATCTCCATATCTTGATATAGCATAGGCACTACACAAATAGGAAAATCACCAGCAATGCCTCCACCAATTTGAAAAAAACCTACACCTTTACCAGTGCTGTTTTTTACATACCAATCAGCCAGCCAAGCCATATACTCAATACCACTTTTCATAGTACCGGCTTTTATGTCATTTTTAATTACATAACTGGCAAATATGTTTCCCATGGTACTATCTTCCCAACCCGGTGCCACAATGGGAATATTTTTTTGTGCTGCGGCTAACATCCATGAGTTTTTAGGGTCAATCTCATAGTATTGCTCCAGCTCACCACTTAGTAAAATTTTATACATAAACTCATGCGGAAAGTAGCGCTCACCAGCCGTATCAGCATCTTTCCAGATTTTGTAAATATGTTTTTGTAGCCTGCGAAAAGCCTCTTCCTCTGGGATGCAGGTATCAGTTACCCGATTGTAGTGGTTCTCCAATAAATCCCACTCATCCTGTGGCGATAAGTCGCGGTAATTAGGTACTCGTTTATAATGGCTGTGTGCCACTAAATTCATGATGTCTTCTTCCAAATTTGCACCTGTGCAACTGATAATATCAACCTTGCCTTGGCGAATCATTTCTGCAAAGGACTTTCCGAGTTCCGCGGTACTCATAGCACCTGCTAATGTAACCATCATTTTTCCTCCCTCGGTTAAATGCGTTTCATAACCTTTGGCAGCATCAACTAAGGCTGCGGCATTAAAGTGTTTGTAGTGATTTTCAATAAATTGTGAAACAGGGCCCTTTGTCATTTTTATTACTTTTGGGCAAATATAAAAAAAATGTGTTTGCTTATTCAGGTTATTTACTTGGCGTTACTCACCAAAGCTACTTTTTACGGTTTTTAAGCTGTTGAAGCAGCTTAAGTTTAAACTCTTGCTCAAGCCCAAGTAATTTGGCCACCTTAGTAGTAGGGATAACTTTTTTAAACAATGGAATATACTTTTTAAGTAAATCAATTTCTTGTTGCTTTAACGAAAGCTGTTCAGCTAAATATTGATCCGACTCTTGTTCACTAGCCGAGCTTTTTTGATTGAAAGCCTTAGTTAAATCGCGTTGCTTCTTTCTTATCGCACGTATTTCAGTTTCATATTTATTAAACACTGGCCAAAAACTCTCCGCCTCTTTTGTTGTTAGGGCTAATCGTTCTGTAATAAATCCAATTTTTAAACTTTCAATGCGTTCGTTTCTGGTGTCCTCTCCTTCATCCTGTTGTGCAAACAAGGGTAAGCATAATACGCAGGTCAATATTAAAATAAGGTTTTTCATGGGTGTAATTTTAAAGCTCATTAACAATTAATTCTTCTTCTATTTGGTAAATCATCTCTTCTTCATGTTCTGTTTTTATACTCAATTCATCAGGTTGAAACAATACCAATGCATGATCATCAATACCGGTTAAATCAACGTAATGTATAATT
This sequence comes from Bacteroidota bacterium, assembly GCA_004293295.1. Classification (GTDB taxonomy): domain Bacteria; phylum Bacteroidota; class Bacteroidia; order UKL13-3; family UKL13-3; genus UBA6183. Next base: position 774 of record RDYC01000098.1, on the reverse strand, counting down.
TCCTCCTCATTTAAATCAGCAATATTGGTAGCCGTTGGAGTACTATAAAACCAATAAAGCCCAATACTCACCAATAAAACAGCGGCCGCTTGTTTCCAAAAGGTAAGCATGAACCGCTTATTTGGTTTAGTAACCTGCTTGAGCAAATTGGCCTTGGCTTCCTCAAAATAATTGTCGGGTGTAGTAAATCCCCCTTGATTAATTCTCTGCAAAAGCTGCTGTTTACTATTTTCAAAATATTGTTCAGGTAAAGTAAATCCTCCTTTTGCTTGCTGCTCAAAGTATTTAATATTTTCTTCAGGAGTATTCATAATCTGTTGTTTGGATAAATAATAGTTTAAAAGGTTTAAGCTCGCAGTAAAAACTCTTCTATTTTTTTTGTGGCATGGTGGTAAGAGGCCTTTAAAGCTCCTACCGAGGTGTCAAGTATCTCACTCATGTCTTCATATTTCATTTGATCATAATATTTCATGTTAAAAACGAGCCGTTGCTTATCAGGCAGTTGCAGTATGGCTTGTTGCAGCTTAAGCTCAGCAGCATTTCCATTAAAATAGCTGCCGGTTACCAAATGTTCTAATAGTTCAGGCGATGTACCCTCTATACTTTGGTGTTGCTTTTTTTTATTTAAAAAAGCCAAAGCCTCATTACTGGCAATTCTAAAAATCCAAGTATACAGTTTCGATTCAGCCCTAAAACTTCCTAAATGCTCCCAAATTTTTATCAAAGTATTTTGGCAAACATCGTCTGCGTCATCATGGTTAATCACAATACGCC
>RDYC01000097.1 GCA_004293295.1 Bacteroidota bacterium | reverse complement strand
TCAATAATTGTATTGGTATCTGCATTGGTGCTTGCGGCTTGCGGTAGCGATAAAGATGATGATTTTAAAGACAACTGTGGCGGAAAGGCTCCGGGCGGTGCGGCCTCCTTAATTATGTCCGTGCAAGATGATATTAGACTTGGGCAATCTTCGGTAGCGCAAATTGAGGCCGACCCGACCACTTATCCGGTGCTTGACTCAGCAACAAACTCAGTGGCGTATGGGCATATCTATCGCATTAGGGATAATATTTTAAACTCCGGAAAGGTTTATTACAAAAATGAATTCCCCTGGAGGATACGCATTATTAAAGATGACAATACGTTAAATGCGTTTTGCACACCGGGCGGTTATATTTATGTGTATACAGGCATTATTAAGTATTTAGATAATGAAACCCAATTGGCCGGTGTAATGGGGCATGAAATTGCTCATGCAGACCGCAGGCACAGTGCCAACCAAATGGTAAAACAGTATGGTTTGCAAATACTGCTCGAAATATTAAGTGGTGGAAATCCATCTCAATTGGCCCAAATTGGTGCCCAACTTATTGCCCTTAAGTTTAGTAGGTCTGATGAAACAGAAGCCGATGATTATAGTGTTCGCTATCTGTTGGGAACAGAATATGACCCACAAGGTGCTAAGTTCTTTTTCCAAAAAATAGGAGGATCAAGCCAAGTGCCTCAATTCTTAAGCACACATCCAAATCCGGATAACAGGGTTGTAAATATTGAGGAAACTTGGAAATGTTTGGGCGCAGGAGGAAATACCGCCACTTTTGATCAACGTTACCAAGAATTTAAAAATAGCCTTCCGAAATAATACCCGGATAACTTTACAGAGGGTATTTGTTACCAATTTCAACGGCCGCTTGTTTAAACAAGCGGCCGTTTTTTATGGCAAATACGTAGAAAAAATTACTCATTATTTTACCGATTAAAAAAAAATACTTCACTAACGCAACCAAAGTTTAGAAATAGGAGTCTTAAGAATAATACTACCCAATTGGAACGCATTAAAGAATTAGCTGAAAATGAGCTTATTCAACAATGTTTGAATAATCATGTATTGGCTCAAAATGAGCTATACCGGAGGTATGCCGGAAAAATGATGGGGGTTTGTATGCGGTACGCCAAAAATCGTGATGATGCAAAAGATATCTTACAAGATGCGTTTGTGCGTGTTTATTTAAATCTAACCTCGTTTCGCGGGCAAGGCTCTTTTGAAGGATGGATTAAACGGATTATGATTAATACTGCAATTAAACATTACAGGAAAAATTTAAAGTTTGCCGGGAATACGGATATTGAGGCAGCCTATGATGTGGGCTTTGATAATGGAATTATCTCCAAAATGACGGTTAATGAACTCATGGGTTTGGTTCAACAACTCCCAGATGGTTACCGTACCATATTTAATTTATATGCTATTGAGGGGTATCAGCACAATGAAATTAGTGAGTTGTTGGGAATATCAGAGGGCACCTCAAAATCGCAACTGGCACGTTCAAGAAATTATTTAATTAAACTTATACAGGGGAATAACTCAGCAATACATTTATGAACACCGAGCAAATAAATAGATTTGATGAGCTGATGCGGGAAAAACTAAGCAGCTACGAAGCAGAACCGGATATGGACCTGCTGCCGGAGGTGCATGCCCGAAAAAACAGGTTCTTAACCATAAGAAACCTGCAAAAACTCATCATTATCCTTGCCCTGCTGGTAGCAGGTGCTTTAGGAGGGTACTTTATATTTAACACAACAAATGCGCAACACGACAATAAAACTCCAATGAGCAGGGAGGCTGAACCTGCGAGTAAAAACAAATGGGAGTCAGCTACTAACCTACATCACAACCTTGGCCGTAAAGTATACCTAAACTCGGGGGTATACGGTGATAATGGACAACATAAAGGCACTATTGCTTCTAACTACCTCAGTGTTAATTCACCAATCCAAACTGTTACCAAGCAATCGGTTCAAAATAAAGGTATTTCTGTTACCAATACCCTAAATCATAACGCACAAACCGATAAGGTTACTGATGAAATGCCATTAACACTTGTTAAAACTACTGATACCCATCCAACGGGCTCAACCTTACCAACAGCAATAGATGAAGAACAGTTGGCTTGCGATGCGAAGTTTACTTATTACAGCAATTATGATGGAACGGTACAATTTACCCCAATAGTAACGGCTACAACTCATACTGTACAATACCAATGGAACTTTGGAGATGGCATGAAGAGTAGTAAAAACAGCCCGAAACATACTTATAACAAAGCGGGCCATTATGCTGTTGTACTTACCGTTATTAATAAACAAAATGGCTGCAAGGCAGAGTATGCACAATTGGTTACTATTAATAAAGAAACTAAGTACACAACCACCAAAATTAACGGAACTGTTTTTGCGAGTGCTGACTATGCCAAACACCTTCAAGTAGATTTATTGGAGTACAATTACTTGAATAATGATTATGAGTGGGTGCAAAGTACGTTTACCAATACCAAAGGATTTTATGAGTTCAGTGAGGTTGCTGCTGGCAATTACTTGATATTGACCTCATCTTATAATAACTATTTGCCTACTTTTTATGGTAATAATGTAGATAAAAACTATGCTTCTACCCTTTCTATTTTTGCTGATGACTACAGCGAACTAAGTGGCTACGATATACAATTGTCTTCGAATCCATATGTGGAAAATGCCAGAACCAACATAATAGATACTTCTAAAACTATACTACTGGTTTTTGATGAAAACAACAACCCGGTAGCTTCAATAGAAGTTAGTAAAAACGGAAACACCCAAAGTGGTAACCTCCCTGATGGTAACTATAAATTGGTTAACCCCTCTACCGGTGAATCAGCTGGCGATTTGGAGGTTAGCAAGGGACAAGGTAAGATTAAAATGCCTGATGCTTCAGGGGTGGGAAGTGCCGGAAATCATGGGTTAACACAAAGCCAATTGTCGTTGGTGCCTAACCCTGCCATAAACTCGGTAACAGTTGGGTTAAGTAATGCTGAAAATGGCAGCATAGAAATTACCATAGTGAATAATCAAGGTGCGGTTATAAAACGCCAGATTATTCCTTCAGGTAACCAAAAAGAAAGTATTGACGTAAGTGGATTATCGCCCGGAAATTATTATGTAATTGCTAAACAAAATGGCATTACAACTACCAAAACAATGGTAAAAAGCATTGATAACAGTAAATAACTGTTGGTTGATTAAGTGTTATGCCAACCCTTGCGGGTTGGCATTTTTTTTACAGTCCTGCCAAACTATTTTTAAGTACTTCTATTTTGGCTAGGGCATCCGCTTTCTTCTGACGCTCTTTTTCTACCAATTCAGGTTTGGCATTGGCCTTAAATTTCTCATTGTTCAGTTTGGCATCAACTGATTGCATAAAACCTTCAAGATAGTTTATCTCTTTAGCTATTTTGGCCTTTTCTGCTTCAATATCCACTTCCATGTTTAAGAATGCATATACCTCGTCTGTATTTACAGGCAATAACACTGCAGATTCTTGTTTAGCCTGCACAAAGGTAACCTCACCAATGTTTGCCAGCTTTTTAATTATGAGCAAATAAGGTTTATATAAACTTTCGTCTGTTGTTTTAATAGCTATATCAAAGGTTTGCTTAGGGCTGATGCCTTTGCTGTTTCTTAGGTTTCTAACTTGTTGTATAAGTTCAAAAGCCAATGATAAGTTAATGCCTTGGGGCTCTTGTTTTGGGGTTGATGATTTGATGGGGTAAGCAGCCATGCAAATGGAAGCATCGGTTGGTCTGCTTGCAAGGTTTTGCCATATTTCTTCGGTAATAAATGGCATAAAAGGATGAACAATTTTTAGTATTTTTTCAAAATAAATAATCGTTTGGTCATACGTAGTTTTATCGATTGGTTTTCCAAATTCTGGTTTTATCATTTCCAAATACCACGCACAAAAATCATCCCAAACCAACGAATAAACACCTTTTAAAGCATCCGAAATGCGATATTTATCATAATTATCTTCAATTTCTGCAAGTTTTTGGTTGAATTTATGATTGAACCATTCTGCTGCTTTTAAACCTTCCAAGTTTTTAAAACTTGGAAGGTTTTCTATAACTTCCCAACCATTAATTAATCTAAAAGCATTCCAAAGTTTATTGGCAAAATTTCTTCCTTGTTCGCAATATTTTTCATCAA